>CAYXQW010000171.1:0-6442 GCA_964466695.1 uncultured Bdellovibrionales bacterium | reverse complement strand
CCTTGCCGCTGGTGGCGCCGTAGAGCACCGTGTTGCCCACGATGACCTGCTCGTGTGGGTTGAAACCCGAGCCTTCAGGCGGAGAGACCGCGACGACGCCTCCCGAGAGGCCCTTGCCCACGTAGTCATTAGCGTCGCCTTCGAGGCGTAGCGTGATCCCGTTCGCCAAGAACGCCCCGAGGCTCTGGCCCGCCGTACCCTTGGCGTTGATGACGATCGTGTCCTCGGGCAGGCCCGCCTCGCCGAAGCGACGCGCCACCTCGCCCGAGAGCATCGCCCCGAGGGCGCGATCGCTGTTGCGGATCACCGTATCAATCTCGACGCGCTGCTTGCCCTCGAGCGCCACCTCGGCACGGGCGATGAGCTCGCGATCGCGCACCCGCGCGATGTCGTGCGCCTGACCCTCGGTGGCGCGACGCGGCGCCTTCTGCGCCTCCTTCGGCAAGTAGAGCACCTCCGAGAAGTCGAGGCGCAGATGGCGCGGCGAAAGCCCCGTGGTCTTGGGCGCGATGCACTCGACGCGACCGACCATCTCATCGACCGTGCGAAAGCCGAGGCGCGCCATGATCCCGCGCAGCTCCTCGGCCACGAAGAAGAAGTACCTGATGACGTGCTCGGGCGTGCCCCGAAAGCGCGCGCGGAGCACCGGGTCTTGCGTGGCGACGCCGACCGGGCAGGTGTTCAAGTGACACTTGCGCATCATCACGCAGCCCGAGGCCACGAGCGCCGCGGTCGCAAAGCCAAACTCCTCGCCGCCGAGCAGCGCCCCGAACGCCACGTCGCGCCCGGTGCGAAACTGTCCGTCGACCTGCAAGCGCACTCGGCTCCGAAGGCCGTTTAGCATGAGCACCTGCTGCGCCTCGGCGAGCCCGAGCTCCCACGGCAGCCCGGCGTGGTGGATCGAGGTCAAGGGCGAGGCCCCCGTGCCGCCGTCGTGACCGGAGATGACCACCACGTCGGCGTGCGCCTTCGTCACCCCCGCGGCCACCACGCCGACGCCCGCCTCCGAGACCAGCTTCACGCTGATGCGCGCCTTCGGGTTGACGTTCTTGAGATCGAAGATGAGCTGCGCGAGATCCTCGATGGAGTAGATGTCGTGGTGCGGCGGCGGCGAGATCAAGGTGACGCCGGGGGTAGAGTGGCGCACCCGCGCGATGTTCTCGTCGACCTTGCGCCCCGGGAGCTGCCCGCCCTCGCCCGGCTTCGCGCCCTGCGCCACCTTGATCTGCAAATCGTCGGCGTTCATCAAGTAGTGCACGGTGACGCCGAAGCGCCCCGAGGCCACCTGCTTGATGCTCGAGCGACGCGACGAGCCGTCGCTGGCGGCGTGGTAGCGCGCGGGGTCCTCACCGCCCTCGCCGCAGTTCGATCGCGCGCCGATGCGGTTCATCGCGAGGGCGAGGTTCTCGTGGGCCTCCTTGGAGATGGAGCCGAAGGACATCGCCCCCGTAACGAAGCGACGCACGATCTGCGCCGCCGGCTCGACCTCCTCGAGCGGCACCGCGGGACCTTTGGGCACGAAGTCCCAAAGCGAGCGCAAGGTGGTGGGCGTCTGCTCGTTGATGAGCCTCGCGTAATCATCGTAGGCGGCCTGGCTCGTAAGCCGCACCGCCTTCTGCAAGGAGGCCACGGTCTCGGGCTGCCAGAGGTGATATTCGCCGCCGCGCCGGTAGTGGTATTGGCCGCCGACCGCGAGCTGCGGCTCGGCCTCTTTGGCGAAGGCCGCCTCGTGCCGCGCGCGCGCGTCCTCGGCGATCTCCAAAAGGCCTATGCCGCGGATGCGCGAGGCGGTGCCGGTGAAGTAGGCGTCGATGACGCGCTGGTCGATGCCTAACGCCTCGAAGATCTGGGCGCCCTGATAGCTCGACAAGGTCGAGATCCCCATCTTCGACATCACCTTCAAGAGCCCCTTCTTCATGCTCTTGATATATGATGCGCACGCCTTGGCCGCCGTCACCCCCTCGCCCAAGGCGCCCTCAGAAGCGAGCTTTATGAGCGTGGCGAAGGCGAGGTACGGGTTCACCGCGCCCGCGCCGAAGCCCACGAGCAAAGCGAGGTGATGCACCTCACGCACCTCGCCCGTCTCGACCACGAGACCACAACGAGCCCGCGCGCCCTTGCGCATGAGGCCGTGGTGGACGGCCCCGAGCGCGAGCAAGCTCGGGATCGCCGCGTGGTCGTGATCGATGTCGCGATCGCTCAAGATGAGCACGCTCGCGCCTGCCTCTACGGCTTCGTAGGCCGAGGCCACGAGCCCCAAGAGCGCCTCGCGCAAGGCCTCTCCCGCGTCGCCTTGACGCGTAAAGCTCATAGGCAAGGTCACCGCGCGAAAGTCCGCCACCGGGTTGTGCCGGATCTTCGCGAGCTCGTCATCGGTGAGGATGGGGTGCGGCAGCTCGAGCATGCGGCACTGCCGCGGCGTCTCCTCGAGCAGGTTGCCCTCGCCGCCCACCTGCGCGACGAGCGACATCACGATCTCCTCGCGCACCGGATCGATCGGCGGGTTCGTGACCTGCGCGAAGTGCTGCTTGAAGTAACGGAACAAGAGCTGCGGCGAGGTCGAGAGCACGGCGAGGGGAATGTCTGTGCCCATCGAGCCTACGGGCTCCTCGCCCGAAGTCGCCATGGGCGCGAGCATCATCCGCACCTCCTCCTGGCTGAGCCCGAACAGACGCTGGCGCTCCGCAAGCTCACCTTGCGCGTAAGGCGGTGAAGGCGGCGCCGCGGGCAACGCCTCGAGCTTGATCTTGTTGTGCGTAAGCCAGGCGCGATAAGGCCTCCGCGCGGCGACCTTTTGCTTTATTTTTGCGTCGGAGACGATGCTCCCTTCCTCGGTGTCGACGAGGAACATCTTGCCCGGCTGCAAGCGCCCCTTCTCCTTCACCTTGCTCGGATCGAAGTCGAGCACCCCGAACTCGCTCGCGAGCACCGCCAGGCCGTCCTTCGTCACCACGTACTTGGCCGGCCGAAGCCCGTTGCGATCGAGGGTGGCCCCGATGATCCGCCCGTCGCTAAAGGCGATAGCCGCAGGTCCGTCCCAGGGCTCGACGAGGCAGGCGTGATACTCGTAGAAGGCCTTGTGCTCGTCGCTCATGGTCTCGTCGTCGCGTAAGGCCTCGGGCACGAGCATCATCATCACGTGCGGCAAGGGGCGCCCCGAGGCCGAGAGGAAATCGGCGACGTTGTCGAGCGCGCCCGAGTCGGAGTTGCCGGGGCGGATGATCGGGCGGAAGTCAGCGACGTGGTCGCGCCAGAGCTCGCTCTTTAAGTGCCACTCGCGAGCCTGCATCCAGGCGCGGTTGCCGCGCAGCGTGTTGATCTCGCCGTTGTGCGCGAGCAGCCGGAAGGGGTGCGCGAGCTCCCACGAGGGGAAGGTGTTGGTCGAGAAGCGCGAGTGGACCATGGCGAGCCGGGTCACCGTGCGCGGATCTTCGAGATCTTTGTAGAAGGCGCCGAGCTGCTCGGCGAGCATTAAGCCCTTGTAGACGACGGTGCGGGTGGAGAGGGACGCGATATAGAGCGCGCCCTCGCCGAGCGCGGTGGCGCGCTTGCGGATCATAAAGAGCGTGGGGCCGAAGAGCTCGGGAGAGGTCCGCCGCTCGATAAAGAGCTGCTTGATATAGGGCGCGCTGTCCTTCGCCACGGGACCGAGCGCCGCCGCGTCCACGGGCACGTCGCGCCAGGCCAAGACTCGCTGGCCGTGGTGGAGCACCGCGGCCTCCACCGCCGCCTCGAGCGCCCGCCGCCGCGCCGGATCCTGGGGCAAAAAGCACATGGCCACGGCGAAGTCCCCGCCTTGCGGGAGCATCACACCGAGGCGGGCGAGATCGGCGCGATAGAGCGCCTCGGGGATCTGCAGCATGATTCCCGCGCCGTCGCCCGTGCACGGATCACAACCTGCGGCGCCGCGATGCGTCATATTGCGCAAAACCTCGAGCCCCGCCTGCGCGATCGCGTGCGATGGTTCCTTCGTCAAGGTCGCGACGAAGCCGAGACCACAGGCGTCACGCTCGAAGGAAGGGTCGTATAAACCTTGTTTTTGTGGTAAACTCATATGTTTTTAACTTCTCCAGCGATAAAATAAGAATTAAATCGCCTTATGTAATGTTTAATGCCTCTTTTGGCGCAGGTTTGGCAATAGCCCCTGCGCTATCTCCCCGAGGTCTCGCGGCACGACAAAGCCGCTCGGCCAGCGCGCGCGGGCTATCTAGCATCTCCAGCGTTACGCACGGAGCGCGATCTGCGTCCAACACGACGAGCGCCAACAAGAACGACGAGCGCGGCGTAAAGAACGAGCAGCGCGCCTCACGCGGCGCCTCCTCGTCGTAGACGAGCCGCGCAGAGTCGCCCTCGAGCGCGAACGCGAAGCTACTCAAAGAGCGCCCGAGGCCGCACCCGAGCGCCTTGAGATAGGCCTCCTTGGCGGTGAAGTAGCGAAAGAAACACGGGCCGCGCTCGGGCTCGGTCCGCGCCGCGATATAGCTCGCCTCGCGCGCGCAAAAAAACCGAGCCGCCATGGCCTCGTGGCGCACGGGGCGGGTCAGACGCTCGGCGTCCACCCCGAGAGGACCACTTTGCGTAAGCGCGAAGGCGACGAGGCCGGGCGTGTGCGTGAGGCTCACGTGCAAGGCCGGCGTGAGGCGAGGATAGGCGACCTCGAGACCGCCATCTCGCGGCCGCGCGAGCACGACGTCGCCGGGGGGCACCTGGCACCGCTCGCCGACCGCGAGCCGCGCGAGCGCCCGCGAGAGTAGCCGCTCACGGCGCCTCGAGGCGAGCCCCATAGACGAGAGGTGCATAAGCTCCTCTTCGAGCGCGGCGGGCAAGCCCTCACCCTCTCCCTCGTCGAAGAGGACGTAGAGCGCGATGGAGTCAAAGCCGTCTTCTGCCATCTCGTTGTGAGCCAGTGCCGTATCTCGATATAGGTTTTGCCATGAAGAGACAATCGCATCTCGCCCCCCTCGCGCTCGTCCTCACCGCCTGCGGCGGCCTGCCGACCTTCACCGCCGAGCTCGGCCGCGAGAGCTCCATCATGGGCGAGGCCAGCGTCTCGTATGGCACCGTGGCTTCCTACTTGGGCAGCGCCAAGGAGGGCGGGCAAGAGCTTTTGGTGTATGTATGGCTCGCGGGGGTGACCCCCGAGCTCGGCGTGCGCGTGCTCTCGCCGGCGCGCGGCTACGGCGAGCTCCCGCCCGCGTCCTTCCTGGAGGCCCCGCGCGACGAGAGCGCGGGCGACGCCTACTTCGATCCCGTGGTGAAGGTGGAGCGTTGCCTCGACATCGCCATCCCCGAAGAGCTCACGCGGCCTTGCGGCGAATGGATCCTCTTGGGCCAAAACGACAACTCTCAAGAGCTCCCGCCGCAACCCGACGGCGAGCGCCATAACGCGCTCTTGCGCGTAAGCTCCGTGCCACAGAGCCCTACGAGGACGCTCGCGCGCGGCCTCTACCGCGTCACGATCACGGCGGCGCGCGAATCTCCGCGCGGAGCCTGGCTCTTGCAGCTCGGCCTACCCGTGGCCCAAGGCGAGGTCTCTATGAGCCGCTCCCTCGAGCGCTTGCAGAAGCTCCAGCAAAGCCCCGCGAGATAGCCGCGCGCTACTTGAGGCCAGCCGCGTCGTCGTTCATCATATGACACTTCTTGTACTTCTTGCCCGACCCGCACGGGCACGGCTCGTTCGGACCGACCTTCGGCATCGCGCGTCGTACGGTCTCGGGCTTGCCCGAGGGCAAGAGCCGCGCGCCTTTCTTGTCGCCTGGCCGCGCCGCCGCGGGCTGCCCCGCGCGCATGAGCTGCCGCTGCTTCTCCCGCTCGACCTCGAGGCGTCGCTGGTAGTCGCCCTCGGTCTCGCGGGTGATAACGATGCGGCTCAGCTTCGTGAGCACGTCGCCGGTGATCGCCCCGTGCATGGCGGCGAAGAGGTTGAAGCCCTCCTTCTTGTACTCCTGCTTCGGATCTTTTTGCGCGTAGCCGCGAAGCGAGACGCCCTCGCGGAGCTGATCCATCTCGCGCAGGTGGTCCTTCCACAAGGCGTCGATGGTCTGAAGGTAAACGATACGCGCGACGTGATAGAACGCCTCCTCGGTGAAGCGCTGCTCGCGCTCCTTGATGAGCGCCTCGACGGTGGCGAAGATCTTGTTCTCGAGCTCCTCGCGCGTAAGCTCCTCGAGGCGCGAGAGGTCGACGCCGATGTCGAACTGCTCGCGCACCATCTCCTCGAGCGCGCGCGTGTCCCAGTCCTCGGGGTGCTTGCGCTCGCCGGTCACGCGATCGACCATGGAGATGATGGCGTCCTCCACGAGGTCGAGCACCATCTCGCGCGTCTGCTGCATCTCGGCGCCGAGCACGCCGCGGCGGAGCTTGTAGACCGACTGCCGCTGGTCGTTCATGACGTCGTCGTACTCGAGCAGGTGCTTGCGGATCTCGAAGTTGTGCCCCTCGA
>CAYXQW010000170.1:3226-6444 GCA_964466695.1 uncultured Bdellovibrionales bacterium | reverse complement strand
ATTGGCAGTCCGGTATAGGCATCGCGTCCCTGTTGTATATACCACAACTCCTCAATATCCTCTCGACAAACGCTGCAAGAAATCGATCTATTCTTCCCAGGACGAGGAAATTTTCGGGACTGTAGAGAAGCTATAATTCTTGAAGACATCTTTCTTATCGGGCCATTTCTTACTTCTTTTCTTTGGGCAATGGCCCTCTGGTGATTTTCTTTCTTTCTCTGGCGATCCTCAATATATTCAGGACTTCTTGTCTTAGGCGGTTCTCCCCTTCTTACCCTGTCACGCCAATCTTGTTTTCTGGCGGCGTCCTCTTCTTTGTGGTCCTGATAGTATTGCCGAGCAATGTTCGACCGACATTCTTTGCAATAACTATCATACCCATCCCGACTGGCGGTTTGTTTGTAGAAATCGCCGCAAGGCTTTTCCTGGCCACACCTTGCACATATCTTAGTCTTTTTCATGCCCATATTGTATCATAATAGTTTATGAAAGTCAAGCTCTTTGTCCTATAATTTTTTTTTGAAATTTTAAGGTAATTGGTTTTGGAATTTGATTTGATGGGCGGAGGTTGATTGGCACGGCTACGGGTTATCGGACGGTCCGGTAACGTTTGGGGGATATGGGTCCTATAACACCAAAGATTATCGGACGCCGATATTATAGGACGTAAATACAAGCACGTCCGATAACATATGAATGAGACATAACTTACCTTATCGGATGTTGTATATCCAAAACAAATTCGGACGAGCCGATAATCTGCAATCACGAAACCGAGCCAACAAAAAGAGCCATGCCCGTAGTGAGCATGGCTCGTGCATAAACGCGTGCGCCCTGCCGTCCGATGTCGCCAGACGGCAGGGCATGGAGGAAGTGAAGCGGGAGAGAAACGCCAGTGGGTTAGGCTGGCGGAAAGGGTCAACTACTGACGGTAGGCCGGTGGTGTCTCCGATACCCTACGCCATGCGTCGCATCCCGAACATCCGCTATCTTCACAACACTGACGACAGCATTCGGGATTTTCATCACATCCCTTGCGCTCTGCCGTCATATTGAATGGTCGCTGGCATTGGTTGCATACCCTACGCATAATGCTTCACCAACAGGTAAAAGACGAACACCAAGACCGATAATTCCATGATCTACCTACCTTTCCTGCAGGACGCGGATAGCATCAGCGTACCGAGTCTCAGTCTGTTTGCTGGCCTCGTTCGCCCAACGTCCAAGGGCGACGCCAAGTCCGATAATGGTTGCCAGCACGGTTCCGACGATGATGATTTTGGTTGCGTTCATGGTTTCACCCTTTCATCCTCTACATAGAGTATACCATATGCAGAAAGAATGCCAAGGGAATTCTCAAGAAATTTCGGCCGATGTCGGCTCGTGAATCAATCCCAAAACCGCAGGTGGTTATGCTCGGCAAAGCCGTCTAACTCCGCCAGGCATTTCGGACATATAATAGCGTCATATCGGTCTATCAGGTCGCCAGCGAGGTGCTCTTCGCCGCAAATGTCGCACCTATCGACAAAACCACAGGCGACACGTGGGGCGGTGTATGTGCTATTGCTATACCATACATTGTTGTCCCACGCGCCGGCTGATTCATTGTACAGGCGGAGACGATTCCCCGACAGAACGGCAAACTTACTGGACGTTGACTCTGCCAAGGACTCTAACAGCAAGTCCATGCCCGCGTTGTGGAGTGCGGATTTCGGTAGTTTAGCAAGAGCATCATACACAAAGTGCCATGTGTCCGAGTGCGTGGAGTGCGGCACCTCAAACCCTCGCATAATCCCATTATGCGCGATCCCCATGTTATGCGATTCCAGCAAAAAAGGATGACAATTATCCACGTCCACCTTTCCACTGGTGCCTATGCGGCAATGCAGCACAAACGGGCTATTCGGCGTCGCCCGAACATCCTTTTGGTATGCTCGCAACAACCCCAATGCATCCATGTATCCCCGTCGGACGACTACCTTACCCTGCCGGACAAACATATACCCCGCGCCATCAGGGTTTCGATCAAAACCATTCCAGATATTCTTTTCCGGGATTTCTGTATTCGCCTTTGCGGCCATGATGATACACATATTATCTCCCTTCAAACCAAGCTACAAAATTTGGGAAATCCTTCTTATGCTTTATGGCGTAGGTTTGCAGTCCATCTGGTCCCATACCCTTGCATCCTTTCGCGTCCACTGTCGCGGTATAATTATAAAGACACCTCAGAAACTCCAAATTCCGCCAGAATCCTGACGGATGCAGTGTGCCGCGAAATATACGTATCTCGATGGTGTGAGGATTGTTGAGGTTAATTGCTTCATATCTCGATTTTCCACGGCCATCCTTGGCCTTGGCGATTAGGTCGGACGTTGCCGACGGCCCATCGAGACTTGCCCAGCGTGCCAACGTCCCCGCCGACCGCCGCGAAATGTCGAGGATAAATTGCGGATTTTGATAAAAAAACTGTAACCATTTATAGAGGTGAAACGTCGTAAATGCGTCCCGACTCATGTGTACATGCATGCCGCAAGTGCCGGTATTGTAGGATCGATAACCCCGGTCAAGCCTCCAGTCGAGGATTTGCTGCCACGCGGCGCGGCCTTCAGAGCATAGCCATTCCCACGATGCGGGATGCGACACTATCTCCACCCCACAAGTCAGAGAGCCGTCGTGCTTTGCGTACAGGTATCCGTCGTCCGGCAGGCCGTCCCAGTCATGTCCTTCAAACTCCATCTCTAACTCTATTCCAAAATAAAGTGGGCCCTTGCCACGGAAATCCGGTCGCGGGGTATAGGAATATTCATGTATACCGCACCTGCCGCACGAGCACTCCTCCCCGCGACGCACCAGGCATCCACACCAGTCGCACTCATGTGCATTGTCTCGGCAATATTCGCAGAGTGTTGTGTTCGCATCCCCGTAGTCTTCCTCTGTCAGGCATCCGCACCAGTCGCACTCATGTACGTTGTTCCGGCACGCCTCACAGAGTGTTACGCCCACATCCCCGTGGTCTTCCTCTGTCAGACATCCACACCAGTCGCACTCATGTGCGTTGTCTCGGCAAGACTTACAGAGTGTTGTGTTCGCATCCCCGTGGTCTTCCTCTGTCAGACATCCACACCAGTCGCACTCATGTGCGTTGTCTCGGCAAGACTCACAGAGTGTTGTGTTCGCATCCCCGTGGTCTTCCTCTGTCAGACATCCACACCAGT
>CAYXQW010000170.1:0-3126 GCA_964466695.1 uncultured Bdellovibrionales bacterium | reverse complement strand
AGACATCCACACCAGTCGCACTCATGTGCGTTGTCTCGGCAAGACTCGCAGAGTGCTGTGCCGTCGGTATCGTTTTCTTCATAATCACTCATGGTTTGTTCCTCCCGCACAACTACTACTACTGTATGAAGCATCTCCTTTGATAGGTAACACAACTCAATCATGCCTACATATAGTATAACATAGTTACCACAATATGCAACCAATATATTGACAAAACATCTGAGATTTGATAGGATGGATGGATGGGCAGGCAGGCAGGCAGGCGTCGGGCAGGCGTCCGGCAGGCGTCCGGCAGGCAGGCAGGCGTCGGGCAGGCGTCCGGCAGACAGGCAGGCAGGCAGACAGGCAGACAGGCAGGCAGACAGACAGGCAGGCAGGCGTCCGGCAGACAGGCAGACAGGCAGGCGTCCGGCAGACAGGCAGACAGGCAGGCGGGCGTCCGGCAGGCAGGCGTCCGGCAGGCGTGCGTCCGGCAGGCGTGCGTCCGATAACCCTGGACGCTGGCCGTCCGATAACTACCGGCCGACTGTAGTCCGATAACCCGGGCCTAATCTGGACGCAGGAGGTCGGGAATGTCAACCCGCCCCCAACCCGCCGTGCCAACCCGCCGCCAACCCGCCGTGCCAACCCGCCGTGCCAACCCGCCATTCTCGGCCTCGACATCCAACCCGCCGCCAACCCGCCATTCTCGGCCTCGACATCCAACCCGCCGCCAACCCGCCTCCGAGATTTGAGTATGAGCCACGGAGCACAGGTTTTCGGTCAAATTAGTTCTATGTGGTACTACTACGCAACGTAGTAGGAGAATCTGTCCTGATCTTACGAAAACCCAGTACACACCCAAAGACACGCAAGTCACGGTGGCCGAAGGGTTTAGGTCTATTCTTATACTTATTATATTATAAATAGAAGTATAAGAGAATACAGAAAACCTGGCCAGCCGGCGTGTGATCCTGGGCGTCCGAAATCCTGGAGGAATTTCGTTTCCTAACTGATTTACATAAACAAAAACATAAGCCCAGGAATAATCTGGGCTTATGGTAAGGAGCACAGAGGGCAGGACTGATTCTGGTTAGCCATTATGTAAGTCTCTTATATGAAAGGACATAGCATTCCAAGGCCTCCCAAGTGCCGTCTTCTCGGCCCCTAACCATCGCCCAGCCACGAGGGTTTTTTAGCATATTCCGGTCATCCTGATGCCATGCCGACTCAGCCGCCTTGGCCGTCTTGTACCATACCCGACCCTTCTTACTGGCCCACAGATGGCCCAGGCGGACACACAGAAGAGCATACAGGCCCGGTTTGACCTCCAATCGCCCACGAGACACCACTTCCAGGGAGTGTACGTCTCCGGTCTGATTGCTCTCTTCCAAGGAGCCCAACCCAAGGCTGTATGACGCCCTGGCCCGGTTGATGGACGAGTACCACCCAAACACCGATCCGTCCGGCAGCCTGAGAGCATACTCGACAGCCGGCTTGATCTTCTTCTTGCCGTGGATGACCCGTTGCAGATCGTCCACGACCTCGTACTCGTCCACAGGCAGCGTGCAGGTCTCCTTGCACGTCTTGAAGGCCGTCAGAGCCCGTCCAGGCGTCTTGTACCACGGCCCAGGTATGTCGAGGGTCTCGCGGTGACGCAGGGCGAACTGCCGCTCTCCTGTCGGCCTGGGACGCCCGGCGTCTGACCTCTGTTTTCGGTCCCGCACTCGGACTCGCCTGCCGCCGATGTCAAGGATCGGTCGCTCTTCCATCAGTTCCTCACTATGAACAGGGTCATGGCCGTGCCCAGGTCTGCCTGGCCGGACTTGACCGCTTGGTCGATCTCATATAGTTCGATGATCTGTGGATACGCCTTGCATCTCTTGTAGTGCCACAGAAACGCTCCGATGGGACTGCGGCGATCCGCCTGCATCACTTCATAGAGAAGCGTGATAGCTTCGGCCTTCCGCCTCTTTCGCATGAGGCTCAGGACATCGAAGTAGGTCGTCGGCTTTGGTGTCGTGACTTCCACAAGAATCAGGACATTCTGCGAATCGTCCTTGAACTTGCGAGGCAGCTTCTTGGCGAAAGCCTTGCCGTCGCGGACAATGATGACGCGGCATGGTGCAAGGACAGGCTGTGTCCTAAGATCGTCCAGCACGTCACGGACATCCTTGAAGTCTTCCACGACTGTCAGGTTGCAATCTCGCTGCGTCTCTTCGAGAAGAGCATAGGCCCGACGATAGGCGGCTTCCATTGAGACAGTCTTTTTCGATCATTTATTGTCCCAATAGAATACGCGGTCGTCCTCTGAGTCTGCGAGGACTAACATGTTTGTCCATGAATCCAGTCTACTCCATTCGTACATACATACCCATAGTCTTGAAGCAGCTTCGTCATCCGGTCACGGCCGACAGGGTTCTGGGTGACAATTCGGCAGCGTCTCAGATTCGAGGCCGTACTTGAGAACGTCGTAGCCAGTCAGTTCGCGGCCCAGGTCGTGGTCGAGACAGATCGCCTCGAACAGGAAGCCGGCCTTGGTGAGAAGCTCCATTGCGGCCTCTGGCGTCCGAACAATAACGTCACAGCCCAGGTCACGTATGTCATCAACTATGAGCCGCATTCGCTGTCGCTCCGCAGCGTTCGCCGCCGCTCCTGCCAATGCTTCTTGGGTACGGTCGCCGCTGCTGTCGAATGGCCTGCTCAAGCAGCTTGTGACAGCACGGGCTCGGCGGATTGTGCCATGTCAAGCTGCAATGGACACAGGTTGTCCCTTCGTAGGTGGTCATTTTCTCTTCATCCTCGTATACCAATCTTTGTCCCAGGCAGAATCGTCTGGTCCAGGTTCAACAGGAAAGCCAAATCGAGTTCCATAGTCACCTTCTCCTTTGTTGGTCAAGGTTGCGGCCTCCCAATCAGCGTCTGGGTCAAAGTCTGTCTCAATGTTATGTAGTGCGGCCTTGACCTTGCGGCGAAACGCACGCTCCTTGAGGCGATCCCAGACCTTTGAGCAGGTGATTATAGCTCGCTTTTTGAAGGACCGGGACATCACCGCAGCCAGGATAAGTAGTTGCTGCCAGGAAGCTGCGGCGCGGGCGACGGCGTCGATCTATTCAAGGCATCCTGCCCATTCGCAGCCGCAGC
>CAYXQW010000169.1:0-6455 GCA_964466695.1 uncultured Bdellovibrionales bacterium | reverse complement strand
ATGCCGACGACCATGCCCCACGCCTCGATAGGCGAGGTCTTGGCGATGGTCTCGCAGATGGACGCCGCCATCGCCGAGATCCCCGAGGTGGACCGTGTGGTCGGGAAGATCGGTCGGGCCGACAGCGCCTTGGACCCCGCCCCGCTCTCCATGATCGAGACCGTCATCACCTACAAGCCCGAGTACAAAACGACCGCAGACGGCGCGCGCGTGCGCCAATGGCGCGAGCACATCCGCTCGCCGCACGACCTCTGGAGAGAGATCGTCGCCGCCGCCGAGCACCCGGGTCTCACGAGCGCCCCGATGCTCATGCCCATCAACGCGCGCCTGGTCATGCTCCAGAGCGGCATGCGCGCGCCCATGGGGATCAAGGTGTACGGCCCGAGCCTCGAGGCGATCGAGGCCTTCGGGCTCGGGGTCGAGCGGGTCTTGAAGACCGCCACCTTCTTGCGCCCCGAGACGGTGTTCGCCGACCGCGTCGTGGGCAAGCCCTACCTCGAGCTCGAGCTCGACCGCGAGGCCATCGGGCGCCATGGCCTCTCCATCGGCGAGGTGCAGGAGGTGCTGCAAGTCGCCCTCGGCGGCATGCCCTTGACCCGCACGGTCGAGGGCCGCGAGCGCTACGCGGTGCGCGTGCGCTACGCGCGCGAAGCACGCGACAGCATCGAGGCGCTCGGGCGCATCTTCGTCCCGACGAGAGGCGGATCGCAGATCCCGCTCGCCGAGCTCGCCACCATGACCTACGCGCGCGGGCCGCAGATGATCCGCTCCGAGGACACGTTCCTTACGAGCTACGTCCTCTTCGATCGCGCCGCCGGCCTCGCCGAGGTCGCGGCCGCGGAGCGCACCCGCGCGCTCATCGAGCACGAGATCGCGCGCGGCACGCTCGCGCTCCCTCCCGGTGTGAGCTTCGTGCTCGCGGGCTCTTACGAGAACCAGCTAAGGAGCGAGAAGCGCCTCATGCTGCTCATCCCCGTGGCGCTCGCCCTGGTCTTCATCCTGCTCTACCTGCAGTTTCACCGCGTCGCGACCACCGTCATCATCTACACGGGCGTCGCCATCGCCGTCTCGGGGGGCTTTCTGCTGCTCTGGCTCTACGGACAACCGTGGTTTCTGGACTTCGCTGTGCTCGGGGCCTCGATGCGCGAGCTCTTCCAGGTCGGCACGGTGAACCTCTCGGTGGCGGTCTGGGTAGGCTTCATCGCGCTCATCGGCATCGCCACCGACGACGGCGTGGTGGCCTCGACCTACCTCGCGCAGCGCTTCCGAGATGAGCCGCCGACCACGCGCGAAGAGGTCCGCGAACGCACCCTCGAGGCCGCCACGCGCCGCGTGCGTCCTTGCCTCATGACGACCGCGACGACCATCCTCGCGCTCTTGCCGGTCTTGACCTCGCAAGGGCGCGGCGCGGACATCATGATGCCCATGGCCCTGCCGGCCGTGGGCGGCATGGTCATCGAGCTCATGACGCTCTTCGTCGTCCCAGTGCTCTACTGCGCCATGGAGGAGCGCAAGCTCGCCCGCGGCCACTCATAGCCTTGAGTTACACCCCGTGCAGCTCCTCGAGCTTCGCCGCCGTCTCGTCGTCGAGCTCGCCGGTCACCGCGAGGCCGTTGTCGGCCTGGAACCTGCGCAGCGCGGCCATCGCTCCGGGCGTCAAGGTCGGGGTGGGCTCGGCGGTGTAATAGCCGAGGCTCCGCAGCCGCAAGAGCGCGCCCTCGATCTCGCTCGCCGGCGCGAAGGGGTCCTCGCCGATCTCGATAGGCCAGTTGAGCCTCGTGCCGGTCGGGTACTCGTCGATCCAGATGGTGAGCTGCCCGACCTTCGCCGCCTCGGGGATCTCCTCGTTCAGGTAGCCGTCACCGTCGGTCACACCCTCGTACTTCTCGCCCTCGATGATCAAGCGGTAGTGCTTGTCGGCGAAGGGCTCGCGGTTCGGATCGTGCGCCTGGAGCTTTATGGGCTTGGTCTTCGCCTCTTCTTCCTCCTCGTCCTTCTCCTTCGCCGAGCCGCCGCCGCAGTTGAGGTTGACCTTGTCGCCGTTGAGATCGGCCGTGGAGGAGAGCTCGAGCGAGGCGCCCTCGGCGTAGACCTTCACCGCGCTCGCGGCGATCTCGAGCTCTTGCTCCATCGTCAACATAGGGCCGTCGGCCGTAAGCTCGAGGGCCTCCTTGGCCACGATCGCCACCTTCTTGCTCTCAATGCGCACGCCCTCGAGGCCAATCACCAGCTTGCTGTCACCACACTGAAAGATCATCTCCTCCTCGGAGACCACGCGCACGCTGCCGGTCGCGAAGGTGGTGTGCTTACCGAAGACCGAGGTCAAGGTCTCGGAGGGCTCCTCGGAGGTGCCGACGAGCGTGCTCAAAAACCCGCTCACCCAAAGGCTCCGGCCACCCTCCACGTTGATCGTCTGATCCGATCCGAGATAGCGCGACTCGCCTTGCTCGAGCGTCTCCTGGCGCGCGCCGCCCACCGAGACCTGATGGTCCCCGAGAGTGTTCTCGCGGCGGCCGAGCCGCGCCTCGCTCACGAGGTGGCCGAAGACCTGCTCTTTGCGGTTGGTCTCATAGATCTCCGAGCACGCCCCTTGAACGCGCAGCGAGCGGTCGCGCCCCACGCGCATCGCGTGATCGTTGTTTATCTCCTCCGTCAAGTCGCGCTCGGCGCGCAGGAGCACCTGCTCGGCCCCGGCGCGGTCCTCGAACGACAGCTCGTTGTAGCCGCGGCCGCCCGGCGTGCTGATGGTGCGGATGCCGCTCCTCGTCTTGTCCGAGGGCAAGACGAAGGGCGTGGGGTTGCCACCGTTGTAGACACAGCCCGTGACCAGGGGGTTGTCCGGGTCGCCGCGCAAGAAGGTCACCACGACCTCGCTTTGGGCCCGCGGCAAAAACTGCTGGCCGAACCCCGCGCCCGCCCACGACTGCGCGACCCGAAGCCAACACGAGGCCTCGCCGCTCCTGCTCGGCTCGAGGTCCCAGTAGAAGCGCACCTTGATCCGGCCGTGCTCGTCTACATGGATGTCCTCTTCGCCGCTGCCCTCGACGAGGGCGGTCTCGGGGCCGCGCACCACGGGCTTGCAGATGAAAGGCGGTCGAAACGCGACCTCGCCCGGCGCGCACGAGAAGGTATTGCTGTAGACCACCGCCTCGGGCCCGGTCACGCTCTCCGACATCTCCCCGCGGTGCTCGACGCAGGTCACGACGTAGTCGTGGTCCGCGCGGTCGAAGGCGTGTCCAATGAGACGAAAGCCGTGCCCCGGCAACAGGCGCCAATTACGGCTCGTGCCACGCGCGAGGTACGCCTCGCGACGTAGCTCTGCGAGCGCCTTGCCGGCCTTCGCGTCGTCCGCGGGCGCGTGGCTCGGCTCCGCCTCGTGCCGCGCGAAACCCTCGTGCGCCCGCACCTCGAGCTCCTTTTGCGGGAGGCGCGCCGGCACCGCCAGCGGGCGCGCCTCGGGGGCTGCCTCACGCTCGTCGAAGACCGAGGCCCGTCCCCTCGGCTCCAGGCGCGGCGCGCGAAAATCATACCCGGTGAGCGCGACGCTCTTCGGCGCAAGCTCGCGGCAAAGCGCGAGCGCGCCGACCGACGCGCAGTCATCGGCCAGGCTATGCGCCTGCGACCGCAGGTAGAGGTTGGGCCACGGTCGCGCCTCGGCGTCGCCCCCACGTGAAGGGAGCGCGCGATAAGCCGCCGCGTGGTCGCAGAAGACGATCTGCTCGGGGGCCTTTAAGACCTCCCGGCAGCAATCCACCGACAAGCCGCCGGAGACGACGCCGAGGCCGCAGAGCCACGACGCGGCCTTCTCGGCGATCTTCGCGCCCGCGTCGAAGTAAAAGAAGATCCCCTCCTCGGCGAGCAAGCGCGCCACGAACTGGTAGTCGGTCTCCTCGTACTGCGTGCAATACGTGCGCCGCCCGAGCTTCTCCACCATATCCCAGCGGTGCACGAGCCCCCACTGCCCGAGCACACGGCCCACCACCTCGGGCACGCTCGACTGCTGAAAGATGCGCGTCCGTCGCCGCTGCGAGAGGAGCCACAGGCCGGGCACGAGACGCACCCGCATGGTCGCCTCACCCAAAGACCCCGCCGCGCCCTCGAGCTCTACGGCCGAGATGATGCCGCGCACGAGCCGCGGCGGCTCATCGACGCTGTGGATGAGCAACGCCGCGTCCTGGCCGAGGAGCGTGGTCTCGAAGTCGATCGCCGCGTCTTGCAAGAGCTCCGACGAGAGCACGATGTCGAACGAGAAGAGCTCGTTCATGGCCTCGCGGCCGCGAAACGACCGTACGCGCGTGCTCGCGTAGAGGGGGGCGGGCGCCAAAAAATGGAGCTCGAGCTGCGTGCTCGACGCGGCATCTAGGAGATCGGTAATAGCCATGGCTCAGCCCACCTCGGTGGTTTTTTGTCCGGGATCGGAGATCTTGATGACGCCGCCCCACTGGCAGTTGCACGTCGAGTCGGGCGTGAGCGCCGCCTGGTTCGCGATCATCACCGAGCTCGAGCCCGGCGACCACGGCGCGGAGACGACGGGCAGGCAAGGTTGCGGCGTCAAGACGCCCTGGGCCGCCGCGGTGGCCGACGCGACCTGCGGGTTGGACATGGAGTTACACATCCCGAAGGCCCCGATGTTCATGCTCGGCACGCTGTCTTGCACGGTGGCGGCCGCCACGTTGTCACAGTTGGTCTTGCAGGTAGTAGCGATAGAGAGCGTCCCGGGTGAGGTACCCATCGTACACTCGAGCGAGGCGCCGTCGGCAACGAGCTCGGGCATGGCACAATCCTTTCGCGAGGGAGGGCACGGTCAAAAGAAGCCCGGGTAACCGATCGATTTGAGGAACTCGCGGTAACACTCGGTGGCCTTGTCCTCGATATCTTTTTTGATCTCTCCAGGGAGACCGACGAGCCACCTGCCCGCGGCCAAGAAGTCATCGTACGAAGCGCGCGCCGCCCTCTTGGCGTCCTCCAGATCACGCTTGAGCGCGGCGAGGTAATTCTCGAGCGCGAGCTTCGCCTCCTTACGCAATCGCTGCTCGAGCGCGATCGCAGCGTCGCGGCGCTCGCAGAGCTCTTGCCCGAGGCGCCGATACTCCTGCTCGGCGATCTCGATCGCCAAACGCTTCAAGATAGGAAAAAGCAAGTCGGCGATCACGATGGCCTTCACCACTTGCAAGACGAGCTCGGCCACCTTCGCCGCGGCCGCGTCCCGCGCGGCGATCGCCGCGTCGATCACGGCGCGTATGGCCTTCTCCTTCGCCCTCTCGTACTTGCGCTGCGCCTCGAGCAGCTCGTCGATCGCGTCGGCGATGGCGCGCTTGGCTTCTTCTGCTTTCTGCTCGAGATCGGCGCTGTTGAGGTCGAACATGACCCGAGCGCTCAGGATCGCTAGATCTTGACAGTACTCGACTTCATTCTGGCCTTGGATAAGCATCCCCGAGTACCAGCTCTGGCGGATCTTGGCCCGGTCGCACGCGGCCTTCATGGTGATGCGGCGCAAGCACGGCCTGTGGGTGTGCCCCATGACGTAGATGAGCTTCTTCTGCGTCATGCACACGTCGGCGGCGCGCGCGAGCCGCTGCAACCGCGCAGGATAGGCCTCGAAATCCTTGAGGACTCCGCGGCTTATGACCGTGATCGCTGCGGAGGCTGGGTCCTCGACGTCACGGATCTCGGGGAACAGATAAGCGGTCTGCGTCAACGCCCAGCCATTGGTGGCGTCTTCATCGCAGTTGAAGGAGTCCGACTGGTGCCCGTGCTCGGCGAAGAAGGTGTTCCCCTTGTCGCTCCGCGACGGCGCGTGGCCATTCAACCGGAGGTAGTTGTCGTGGTTGCCGGAGAGCACCGTGGTCGGCAAACGCGGATGGCGGCGCAGCGCATCGAAGGAGGCGAAGACGGCGCCGACCCTCGAGCTCTGCCGCATCTGCTTCTTCCAAAAGTTGACGAACGTAAACGCCCCGGGTCGCGGCACCACGTGCTCACCAAAGCCGCACTTCATCCCTATCCAAAAGTCACAGAAGTCCCCGAGCTGCGTCAGATCCGCGGCGCCGAGCTCGGGCGGACGATCCACGAGCAGCCGCAAAAAGCTCAGCAGATCGGCGGCCGCGCCCTGGAAGATATCCGCCCCCTTCTTCTTCTGCGTCCCGTCATAAGCAATAAACCAATCGCGCGCCTCAGCTCGCGTCATCACCCCATCGTCGGTGATCCCGCGCGGCATGTTGATCGACTGGCGCTCGCGAAGCTCCCGCACCAGCACGCCGATCCCGAGGCCCGCCCAGATCGATGAGAAAGGGACGGGACTCACCGCGAAGCCGCACGCGATGGCGATCTGGGTCACGAGGCTCTTCGTCTCCTCACTCAAGTCCAGGCGCCCGGCCCGAAGCGCGGGGCTCTTAGCCGCCAGCACCGGCGGGAGGGGCAGCGTGCTCAGGGGGAGGTAGGTCTTGTCGAGCTCGGTG
>CAYXQW010000168.1:0-6500 GCA_964466695.1 uncultured Bdellovibrionales bacterium | reverse complement strand
GAAGCTGGCGAGCGCAAAAGACGCCGCTGCCACCGAGACCGCCGACACCACACCCACAAGCCACGCGGCTCGTGCAAAACGATTACGCACTCGCTGTTGTATCTTCAATTTCTTCACCTCGCGACACACGCTTCAAAAGTAGACGGCGCCTCCACGTGCGCTCGCACGAGCCCCTCGTCGTCACGTCGCTCGCCGTGTTCTGACACCGACACCACCCACTAAATCCCGGGCGCCAACGGCCGGCACATAGTGAAGTCGAGCTCATAGGTCCCGAGCTCATCGCGCCAGTACTCCCCTTCATAGGGCCAGTATACGTGCTCGTCATCGACCACCGTTCGCGCCGTGGCGGGGATCAACTCGTCGGAGTCGGCCTCGTTGCGCATCTTACGCTCGAGAGACTCACGCTCCGAGCGCGCGATCTCGATCTTCACGCGCAAGGCCTGCGCCAAGAGGCTCTTGAGCTGGTACAGCTCGGACTCGAACTTGCGCCGCGTAACCTCTCCGGCCTCGCGCGCGCGCACCGCCATGACATCCTTGAGCTCGTTGGAGAGATCGCTCCCAAGGCGGCTCGCACGGAAGGAATCCGGCATTTTGCGCCACAGCTCGAGCTGCTCTTTGACTTGCTGAACCACGCGACGCGCGGTGCGGATGTCGGGGTCGGCCAAGGCCAGGCTGACCACGCGGCTCGTGACGTCGTCTTGCTTCGACTGCGCATCCTTCTGTAGCTGATCGATGCGCTCATAGAGGAGCTCGGGCGCCTCTTGCGAGGTGGCGATCTTCTCGATGGCCTTCATCACCGCGGTAAAACGACCGATGAATTGATCGACGATGCCGCGCGTCTCGCCGTATCGGCACGCCTCGAAATAAATGATGGCCTTTACGAGCTGCGACTCCGGGAAATACTCTCGCTCAAAGAAGGGTGAGTGTAGCGTGAGCAAGTTACCGAGTGCCTTCTCGAAGTCACCACGCCGATAGTAGGCCCAGCTAGCCTCGAAGAGCGCCGTGAGCCAGTTCTCCGAGTCTCTATCTATCTGGTCGTAGTAATAGACCGCTTTGTCGAACTGCTTATAGCCATAATGGACGCGCGCGAGCGAGAGGAAAGCCATCTCACGCAGCTTGGGATCGAGGCGCTTGCCCGTGCGCGGATTCAACACACGAATGACCTCTTGAAAGGCGGCGACGGCCTTGGTGTCTTGCCCACCGATATAGTTGAGCAGCCCTTCGAGATACTTGGCGCGCGGGTAGAACTTGCTGTCTTTGTCGACCTGGGTGACGAAATCGAGCCCCTGCGCCACCGCGTCACGCGCGTTCGACGGCGCCGCCTCGCGCACCATGCCTTGAGCCCCGCCCTTCGCGTCCCCGCCGCCGCCGAAGTCGAGGCCTCCGTCTCCGCCGCCACCAAAATCTAGGCCGCCCCCGCCACCACCAAAATCGAAGCCACCAGCGGCCGTCTCCAGGCCTCCGGCGACCGCCCCGAAGTCGAGGCCACCCGCGTCGGCGGCCTCGGCCAAGGCCCCGAAGTCGAGGCCCTCGGTGGATTTCTTGCCGCGCGCGAGCTGCTCACGCTCCATGCGCTCGGACTCGAAACGCTCGGCCTGCAAAAATAGATATTTGGCCAGAAGATACCGGTATTCGTTGCGATAGGCGCGCGGGAACGTGACGTTGCGAAAACGCGCGAGCTCGGCCAAGACCGGCGTCTCGTCCGCCACCTTGCGGCTCAAGAAGAACAGCCACTCGACGCTCTTCTTATACCGGGCGTGGCTCGTCCCTTGATCCAGGATCTCCTTCAGGCGCTTGAGCGAGCCGTCCACGAAGCCGAGCTTATAGAGAGCCTTGGCGAGCTGATACTCCGACTCGTGCTTGAATTCGGCGTACTTCTCGTCCTTGATGAAGTATGCGAACTCGAGCGCGGCCTTGTCATACTCTTCGTCCGACATCATGGCCATAGCCGCGTCGACGCGTTTACGCTCCTCGCTCGCCAAATTGAGCTGCACATCGAACTTACCGAGCTCTTGCCCGAAGTCCGCCGCCTCGCCGCCGAAGTCGATCTCCACTCCGCCACCGAAGTCGAAGCCAGCCGTCGACTTCTTGGCCCCGGCCTTGTCTTTCGGCTTGTCCTCGACCCCCGTCAGGAGCTCTTGCTTCGCGGCCTCGTTGCCCGTCTGCACGTCGCTCAAGTCGAGCACCGCATCACCCGTGCCGCCCGGCGCCTTGGGAGGCGCGGGCTTGGGCTCCACGGCGACAGGCTCCTCCGCCTTGACCTTGGCTTTGGTCTTGGCCTTGGCCTTGACCTTCTTGCGCTTCGTCTTGACCTTCACCTTGGCCGCGACATCACGGGGTCCGAGCTTCGCAGATCCCCGCGTAGTATCGAAACTCACCGCCGTCGCCGACCACCCCGCCGCCGCGGCCAGAGGCAAGGCCATCGCCAGCAACAGCGCGAGCCAGGCACAATTTCGAGTCACTTTTCGCCTCATGGACGCCCTCACAACTGCTCACGCTGGAAGGTCGTCGGCAAATAGAAGGAAGCCCCGACCGACAAGACCATCAAGTGCTGCAGCTTCTCACTCTTGGAGTCGCTCTGACTGCGGTCGAGCATGAACATCTCGTCACGCAGCTCGAAACGCATGCTCAGCCACTCGTTTACGAAAATATGCTCACCTATCCCCGCGACCGCCGCCGCCGTCGTACCGCTCTCCTTGCGCGACAGCATGCCGCCCCCGACGAGCAGATAAGTATCGAAGTGAGCCACCGCCTCGGCGAGCAGGCTGAGCTTGCCATAGAGGGGAGACCACAAGACCTCCAGCCGCGCGCCATAGACCGGCCGATCGAGCGTGAGGGTCGGGTAGCCGCCCTGCCGGCCCTCGAGCGGCACCTCGCTTGCGAGCGACTGATAGAACTGGCCGGAAGCGCCGATCGCCAGGGACTCGAACACGTGATAGCCGACGCCAAACGAGCCGACCACGTGATCATAGAAGGGGTCGTTGAGCGACATCCCCACCATGGGCGTAAGCTCGGCGCGCCCGCGCTTGACGAAGGTGCGGCGCGTCACGCTCGGGATCCGCTCGGCCAAGGTGCGGCGTGGCTCCGCGCCTTCGCCTATCCTCCCGCTCTCAGACTCCCCCACGGCGTCGGCGGCTTTCTCTTCGAGCTCGCGCGCGGTCTCGTCGCCGGCAGCCAAAAGAGCCCTCGGCATAACGAGCGCAGCGACTAGAAAAAGCAAAAGGAGCAGCGAACGGGGCATCATCAACCTCGCTAGTACGTGTATTCGAAGCTCGTCGGCAGGAACATGCTGACGCCGGCCATGAACATCAGGTAGCTCTGCACGTCGGAGCGATCGACGCCATTTACGGTTTGAGTGTCGACGAACAGGTGGTCACGGAGCTCGAAGCGCAGCGCCAACCATTGCCCGATCCCGAGGCGATTGCCGATGCCGATGTTGGCCGCGGGGCGCTTGTGCTCGCCCGCGAGAGCCGCGCCTGCGCCAGCTACCGCATACATATCGAAGTTGATGATGTCGCTCGCGAACAGGCTGAGCTTGCCGTAGATCGGGACGAAGTAGGCGTCGAGGTGCACGAACAACCAGGGGTGCTCGAGCGCGGCCGGCACCGCGATCAAGTTTTCGCGGACGGCGTCGATGTTCTTGGTGGAGAGGTGCGAGTAGAAATAGTCGGCACCTATGCCCACGCCAAAAGAGTCGTGCGGATAGAAGATGGCGGTGCCGCCGGCCGTGAGGTGCTGGTAGAAGGCGTCGTTGAGGCTGGCCGCGGCGAAGGGAGAAAGCTCGAAGCGATGGCGCTTGAGCAGAGTCTTTTTAGGCAAGGCCTTGATGCGATCCAGGGCCGCGGGGGCGACCACGACCGGCTTCGTTGGCTGCGCCTGCGGCTCGACCGCCACGGGATCGGCGACCGGGTCGCTCGGCTTTGCTGCGGGCTCCGCGGGCGCGGGCGCGGCCTCTCCCGGACCCCCGAGACCCTCGAGGATGTCTTCGGCACGAGCCGTGTCAGGCGCCATCGCGGCTACGCAAAAAACCGCGGCCACTAGAAAGCAGAGAAGTGAATAACGCGCCACGATGGCTCCCGCGTGAAATTAAAGAGTGCGACCTCTGAGGCTATAAAGGCTAGCATGAGCTGTCAATCGCCGAGACCATAACTTACCCCTTTTGGCGTAGCTGCTCCGCTATTGGGCCGAGCCTGTCACGTATCTGCGGCTCGTCGAGCGGCCGCTCGAGCACGGCGCGCGCGTCGAGCCCGATGAGCCTCACGACGTCCGACAAAGAAGGATGATCGGCGACCACCACGCACCATGCCTGCGCGGCGACGTCATGGAGGCGCTCGAGGGCGGCGAAGACATCCATACCAGGGCACCCCATGTCGATCATCACCAGATCGGGAGAGAGGCGCGCGGCGGCCTCGATCGCTGACTCATTGTCCGGGTGGTGCTCCACGATGTCATCACCGCGCAAAACGGCACGCGCAAGCACCTCGCGATCGAGGCTCGGGCCCGAGACCAGGACCCGAACCCCGCGCCCCGCGCGCGCCGCCGCGACGGCGAGCGCCGCCTTGGCCCTACGAAAATGCGTGATGGCTTTGCCGGCGCTCAAGCGCTCGCGCTGCTCTATGAGGGCCCGCTCGACGAGCGTCGCCAAAGCGAAGATGTCGTCGAAGGGTTTTTCGATATACGCAAAGACGCACAGGTGCAGGCCGACGATCGCGCTCTCTACCGAACCGAAGGCCGTCATCACGATCACGGGCACGCCGTCGCCATCGTCGCGTAACCTCTGCACGAGATCGAGGCCGCTCTCGCCGGGCATGTTCTTGTCTACCAAGAGGAGATCGCACGGCGTCCTCTGGTGCTCGGACCAAGCCTCATGCGCGCTCGCAGCGAGCACCGGCGTAAAGCCGCTCTGCGACAAGACGATGGCGATGCTCTGGCGCACCGCCTCCTCGTCGTCCACCACCAGCACACGGCCCTTGCTCTTTGTCGTCATGCCACGCTCCGAGATACCCTCGACAAAGATAGCAGCAGTCGCCGCGCGACACGACAGCGCGCAAGAGCCAAAGAGAGAGGGGCTCTCCCCGCCCGCTCGTTACTCCAGGAGGTCACACGCGGGGAGGGCGGCCGTGAAGTCGTACGACGTCCACATCTGGCTCATGACGGCGCGGCCCTCGTCAGTGCAGATTATGTCGATGCCCGAGTCGGTCCAGGCCGTGTCGTAGGTCTGTGTGCCCTTGATCATGTTGTAGAGCATCTGCACCGTGTCGTAGCCCCAGCCCCAATACTTCTGGCCGATCAGCGCACGGACATAGCCGCCCCGCATGTACTCGAGCTCCTGCGGCAAGGTGTCGAACGCTACGGTCAGCACGTTATTCGCGGCGGCAGCCTGCCACAGCGGGAGCAACGTCATATCGGGGTTGCTCTCGAACAACGGCCACGATCCGGCGAAGAACCAACCGGCCAGATCGGTGACCTCTCTCACGTTCTTGCTGTTGCCCTGCCCATCATCATCATGGACGGGTGTTCCACCCATCACGGCTTCCACGATGCGGACGGAGAGCGGACCGTCGTCGTTGCAATAGTAGACATCCGCGAGATCGGCCGTAAACGACGTGCCGAGCTCGGTGTTCACCGTGGCGAGCCGGGCGCGAAATCCTTCGACACGCTCGTTGAGGTTGGCCGCGCCGCTGTTGCCGCTCAGGATAGCGATCTTACCGGTCGTCTTGCCCACCTCGACCAGCGCCTTCGCCAAAAGCTCGGCGCCGACCTGGCCGCCTTCGTTGTTGCTCACCCCGAGATAGGTGAAGCGATCACTGTCCACGGCGTCCGAGTCCCAGGTCATGACCTTGACCCCGGCGGCCACGGCGGCGTCGATCGCCGCGTTCAGGCCGGTGGCATCCGTGGCCGAAAGACCGATACCGTCGACCTTCTGTGCCACGGCGGCCAGGACGACAGGCAGTTGATCGCTCAAGGTCGCCGTCGCGGGGGCCACCGTATCGTAGAGGATGGTCACCTTGTCCGGCCCGGCGCTCGTAAGCTCACGGGCCTTGAGGAAAGCGCCCTCTCGTCCGGCCCAAAAGACGTTGTTCTGAACGTCCTTCGGGATCCAGGCGATAGTGATGTCCTCGCCCTTGTCGTCATCGTCGTCGCCACAGGCGCCAAGCAGCGCCGAGATGACCGCGAGGGTCGTGTATACCATCGCCTTCGCCAAAAACCCCGTTCGACTTTGCATGACTTTCTCCTTGTTGGTTTACGGACGCATGCGCTCACCGACCACTACTTCTCGAGCCGTTATCTCGTTCGATTGTACCGCCCAGATCTCTACCAACCCATCGCGCGCTTCCCCGTCAGTGTCCAAGTCCACACCGCCGGACGCCCCGCGATAGTCTACGCGCACACCGCTTTGGATCATGCTGACAGCACGGCCGAGCTCATACCAGGCGATCGTTTGATGCTGGGCGCCACCGGAGACGCCGAGCAGCTGATCACGGATTTGCGTGCTCGAC
>CAYXQW010000167.1:0-6508 GCA_964466695.1 uncultured Bdellovibrionales bacterium | reverse complement strand
CACTTTAAGATCACGCAATAGGAGACTTGCCTTCGGCGCCCGAGCGCGATTAGGCTGAAACCATGTCAGCCAAAAACATCATGGTCTCCGCCGTGGTCTCGGCTCTGGTCGCGGCCACGACTACTTACGCCCTCAACGTCACGGGGTTGTTGCGCTTGCCCGTGGATGTGCCCTCGGTGATCGGGCTGCGCGTCGACGGCGCGCGCGCGTTGATCGAGCGCGAGGGGCTCTTGCTCACGGTCTCCGAGGAGCGCGAAGACGCCAAGCTCCAGCCGGGGCAGATCGTGGCCCAAGTCCCGCTCGAGGGCTCGAAGCTCTACCGCGGCGCCTCGGTGAGCGTGGTGGTGGCCAAGGCCATAACGAGCGTCGCCGTCCCCGAGCTCTTGGGGAAGCCCCTCGCCGAGGCGAAGCTCGCGCTCGAGGAGGCCTCGCTCTCTCTCGGCAAGGTCTCCGACATGGTCGACACCAAGGTCCCGGTCACGAGCGTGCTCGAGCAGAACCCGGCCGCGCGCGCCGAGGTCAAGCCCGGCACCGCGGTGGATCTCGTCGTGTCCAAGCTCGAGGAGACCTTCGCCGTGCCCCAGGTAGTAGGCAAGGGCCTCGGCGCGGCGCGACGCGACCTCAAGAAGGCGGGGTTTGCCGTGGGCAAGGTCCGCTACGAAGAAGACGAGTACGCCGAGGAGGGGGTGGTGCTCGAGCAATCGCCCGCCGCCGAGGCGCAGGCGGCGAAGGGCGCGGCGATAGACCTCATCATCAACGCCTTCGAATAACGACGCATGAGCTTCTTTCAGCAGCAGGACAAGGCGCGAAAGAAGACCGGGCTGCTCGTATTCTATTTCATCTTGGCCATCGCGTTGATCGTGCTCGTGGTGGACGCGGCCCTGGTCGTCTCCATGGTGGGCGTAGATCAGGCGACGATGGCGACGCGACCGGGAGATCTCGCGCTCGCGATCCTGATCGGCACCCTCGGGACGCTCGGCGTCATCGGCGCGGGCTCCTTTTGGAAGATGCGCGCGCTCGCGAGCGGCGGGGCCGCCGTGGCGGAGATGATGGGCGGCCAGCGGGTCTTCGGCAACACGAAAGATCCCCTGCATCGCCGCCTCCTCAACGTGGTCGAGGAGATGGCGCTCGCCTCGGGGATCGCCGTTCCCGCCGTATACGTGCTGCCCGCCGAGGGCGCGATCAACGCCTTCGCCGCCGGTAACACGCCGTCGACGGCGGCCGTCGCCGTCTCGCAGGGCGCGCTCTCGGTGCTCAGCCGCGACGAGCTGCAAGGGGTGGTGGCGCACGAGTTCAGCCACATCTTCAACGGCGACATGCGCATCAACCTGCGCCTCATCGGGTTGTTGCACGGCATCTTGCTGCTCGCCATCGGCGGGCGGTTGATCCTCCACGGCGGCCGCTTCGGTCGCCTGCGCTCACGCAACAACAAAGACGCCGGCGGCGTGGCGCTGCTCGGGATCTCGCTCCTCGTCATAGGCTCGATCGGGGTCTTCTTCGCGCGACTCATAAAGAGCGCCATCTCGCGGCAGCGGGAGTACCTGGCCGACGCCTCGGCCGTACAGTTCACGCGCAACCCACACGGTATCCGCGGGGCGCTCATCAAGATCCGCGACGGCGCCGGCGCCACGCTCACGAGCGCTCACGCCGACGAGGTGAGCCACCTCCTGTTCGCCGAGGGGTTGTCCTCGTGGTTTGCGACGCACCCTCCCATAGACGCACGCATCGCGGCCATCGACGGCACCGCGCCGAGCCTAACCGAGCGGGCGGTCGCTGCGCCGCGCGCGCGGCCGGCACCGGACGGCGCCTCGGGTTTCGCACCAAGCATGGCGCTCGCGGCCGTGGGCGAGCCTAAAGAGCGTGACCTGGCGGCCGCCAAAGAGCTGCTCGGCAACATCCCGGCGACGCTCCGCGAGCAAGCGTGCACGGCCGAAGGCGCCCGCGCCATCGTCTACGCGCTGCTCTTGGCTCGCGACGCGAAGACCCGCGAGCTCCAGGCGCAATTGCTCGAGGGCGAGCGCGAGCTCACCTGGCAGACCGCGGCTGTCGTACGGCCGCTCGGGAGCGCGGCGCGGCTGCCGCTCGCGCAGCTCGCGGTCACGGCGCTCCGCACCATGAGCGCGGCCGCGCGCGACGAGTTCTTGGCGAAGCTCGCGCGCCTCGGCGCGGCCGACGGCAAGCTCGAGCCGTTCGAGCTCATGCTCGAGGTCTTCATGCGCTGCGCGCTGCTCGAAGAGCACGAGACGACGAGCGCGCGCCGCGGGACCTTGGCGGCGGCGCTGCCCGAGGCACGCGCGCTGCTCTCGCTGCTCGCCCGGGTGGGAGATGGCCGCGCCGCCGAGGCGGAGCGCGCGTTCGCCGCGGGGGTCGTACAGCTAGGCGGCAGCGCGCAGCTCGTCCCCGCGCGCGAGCTTTCGAGCAAGCGCGTACATGCGGCCCTCGGCGCGCTGCGCGCGTCGCCTTTCCGGGTGCGCGAGCAAGTGATGCGCGCCGCCGCGGCCTGTGTGCTCGCGGACGCCAAGGTGACGATCGACGAGTGGGAGCTGTTGCGTGTCTTCGCCGCGGTGCTCGAGTGCCCGCTGCCGTTTTCGATGCAGGCCAAAGAGGCCGCATAAAAGGAGGAAGATCCGATGTTGCTCGTGTTGATGTTCGGCGGGGGGATGCTGGTGTTCTTGGCGCTGCTCGTGGTGGTCTGGGCGATCTCCACCTACAACCGCCTCGTCACCCTGCGTAATCGCTTCAAGAACTCCTTCGCGCAGATCGACGTCCAGCTCAAACGCCGCTACGACTTGATCCCCAACCTGGTCGAGACCGCCAAGGGCTACCTCGCGCAACGGCGCCGTCTCCGCGCTGTCACGCGCGCGCCAGGCCCCAGACTCGGCCGAGGCGGTGCGGGCCCTCGGCGGGGCGGAGTCCGGGCTCACCGCAGCGCTCGGTCGCCTGTTCGCGCTCAGCGAAGCCTACCCCGACCTCAAGGGCAACCAGACGATGGCCTCGTTGATGGAGGAGCTCACCTCCACCGAGAACAAGATCGGCTTCGCGCGCCAGTCCTTCAACGACGCGGTGATGTTCTACAACACCGCGCGCGAAAAGGTGCCGAGCAACATCGTCGCCAACTTCGCGAGCTTCCAGCCCGCCGAGCTCTTGCAGCTCGAGAACCCGGCCGAGCGCGAGGCGGTAAAGGTCTCATTCGCCTGAATGATCTTTCACAACGAAGCCACGCGGGACGTATCGTCGGCCAAAACGGGCGAGTTATTTCGGGACAGTCCCTATCGGTTGGCCGTCGCGATCGAGGACCCAGACCTCTTTCTCCTCTCGACGCGGCGGCGGCTTGCGATTGAAGCCCATCGCCACGAATAACCCCGCGAGGAAACCTCCGAGGTGGGCGCCGTAAGCCACCCCGCCGCCGCCGCCGGTGAGGAACGGCAGGAGGTTGTCTACGAGCAGATAGAACAAGAGCACGAGCCGCGCCGGGACGCGCCAGACATCGACGAAGACAAAGAGCACGACGAGCAGGCGCACGCGATTGTGCGGGAACCACAAGAAGTAAGCGCCGAGCACGCCGGAGACGGCGCCCGAGGCGCCGATGAGCGGCGCGAGCGGGTCGGTCGCGAAGAGCGCGAAGAACAAGGTCGCGACGACCCCCGTGCCGAGATAGACGAAGAGATAGCGGACGTGGCCGAGCCTGTGCTCGACGTTGTCGCCGTAGATCCACAGAAACAACATGTTGCCGAAGAGATGCAGCCAACCTGCGTGCAAGAAGAGCGAGGCGAAGAGATCGCCGAGCTCTGGCGCCCCGGGCTTGTAGCCGTGTGCGAAGGTGAAGACGTCGTAGGCCGAGGTCACGGTGAGGAGGTCGCGGAGCGAGACGCCGGCAAAGCGCGTCAGCATGTAGCGTAAGAAGGGCTCGGTCGCGGGATCACGCGGGTCTATGGGCGAGCTTTGCAAGGGCAGCGCGACGAAGAGGAACACCACGACGTTGGCGGCGATGAGCAGGTACGTGACGAGCGGCAAGCCGCGCGGGTTGGGCTCGTCGCCGATGGGGAGAAACATGGACCCTCTGGCGCGCCGCCCACGACGCGCGCTATGGGGAGGCGCATGAAAATCATGTTGCGCTCGTTGTCTTTCTCCTTCCTTGTCATCGCAGCGCTCATGGCGCAAGCGCGCGCCGCGAGCGACGCCGATCGTGAGGCTCAAAAAGCCCTCAAGGGTCTCGTGGGCGCGATCCGCTACGGCAAAGACGCGGCCGCGACCAAGCGCCTCGCCTTCGACGTCATGGCCGAGGAGCTGCTCGCCGAAAAGTGGCAAGAGCTCGGCGCGGCCGAAAAGACCGAGGTCATAAACGGGCTTGCGGCCATCGTGAGCGCGCTCTCCTTCCCCAAGGGACGCGAGCTCTTCCAGTACCTCGACGCCACGCTCTTCGAGCCGGTGCGGCTCGAGGGCGACCGGGCCCGCATCAAGTCCACCTTCGTCGTGCACCGAAAGCTCAAGAAGATGGAGGTCGTGATCGAGTGGGTGTTGGTCAAGCAGGGCGCGAGCTTTCGGGTGCTCGACACCATCATGCTCGGCGAGAGCACGCTCGCGAGCATCCGCAATGAGCAGGTCGTGCCGCTGCTCGAAAAGGGCGGCACCAAGGCGGTGCTCGAGGCGCTGCGCGCCCGCGTCGCCGCGCTCGAGAAGGCCTGAGCGTGCGCCGCGCGCTCCTCGGCCTCGTGTTGGTCCTGAGCACGGGGTGTGCGGGCGGACTCGCCCCGCTCTACGTGCTGCGCGGCTACGATGTCTCGTCGCCAGGCGCGGTCGAGCGCGTGGCCGTAGGCGCGTGGGCTCCCGCGGAAAACCTCGAGCTCGCGGCGCTCTTGGCCGAGATCGCCAAAGACTTCATCAAGCTCCGCAAGAGCTACCTCGTCTATGGCTCGGCGGTGCTCGAGAGAGATTACGCTGCGGCCTGCGCAGAAGAGGTGGAGGGTGTCTTGGCGCTCCGCGTCTTGGATCTCGAGACACGCGGCGACGAGGTGTCTTTGCACGTGGAGGCCAACCTCTATCGCTGCGCCGATGGGGCCTTGCTCTGGCGCAGCGCGGGGAAGCACAAGGCCTCGACGCGCGACCCTGCCTTGCCGCACCTCACCGAGGCGTACGCCAAGATAGCGGGCGACGAGGCGCATAAGCTCGCGACGCCGCTCTTTGTGCTCGCACAGAAGCTCTTGTGGGAGTTGCCTGACCCCAAGCTCGACGAAGACGAGATCTTGGAGAAGATCGAGCGGGATTTATAGACCGCTCACCATCATCTCGCTGATGCGGAGCGTGGGGGCGCCAACGGCGCCGCGACGCAAAAGATCTCGGCCCACGCGATCTACGCCCGCGAGCATCTCGAGGTAGTCGCCCGCGATCGTCACCTCCGCCACGGGGTGGGCTATCTCCCCGTGCTCTACCCACAAGCCGTTGACGCCGAGGGAGTATTCTCCGGTGACCGGGTTGATGCCGCTGCCGAGGCCGCGCGTGACGATGAGCGCGCGCTCGGAGTCACGAATGATCGCGGCAGGATCATGCTCGCCCGCGGCCGCGTAGAAGTTGAACACCCCGGCCCGCGGCAACGAGGCATAACCTCGCCGGGCGCTCGCGGTGGGCGTCGCCCCGGCTTTCCGCGCGGCGTAGCAGTCGTAGAGATAGGTCGTCAAGCGACCGCGATCGACGATGTCCTTCTTGTAAACGCTCATCCCCTCGCCGTCGAAGGGCGCGCTCCCGACCCCGCGCGCGAGGAGGGGATCATCGGTGAGCGTGAGCTTTTGCGCCGCGATCTGCTCGCCCAGGCGATCCACCAAGCAGGACGAGCGCTTGTAGACCATGTCGCCGTCGAGGGCGGCGACGAGGCCGCCGAGCAAGCTCGAAGCCGCGAGCGGCTCGAAGATTACCGGCACGCGCTGCGTCTTCACCGGGTGCGCTCCCAACATCCGCGCGGCCCGAAGCGCCGCCGTGCGCCCTACGACCTCACGCGGCTCGAGATCCTCGAGGTGGGTCTTGGTGTCGTACCAGACCTCGGTCTGCAGCTCGCCGTCACGCTCGGCGATGGGGTTGCACCACGTATCGACCGAGGTGCTCTCGTATCGTAAGGCCACGCCATCGCTCGTCACGAGCGCGTGCTCCTCGATGGCCGTCATGACACCGCTGTGACGAAACCGGGTCACATGAGGGGAGGCGGCCCGCGCCGCGTGCTCGAGCGCGTGCGCCCAGGAGATCTTCTCCTCGATCGAGAGCTCTGCCACCGCCGGATCGAAGAGGTCGAGCGCGGGCGTATGGCCTCGCGCCGCGAGCGCGGCGATGCCGTTATGAGGATCCTCGGCCGTCTCCCGTGCGATCGCCACCGCGCGCGCGGCGAGGCGCTTAAGCGCGTCGCGCGAGAAGTCCTGCGTGGTGCAAAACCCGAGCCGCCCGCCCACGAAGACGCGCAGCCCGAGCCCGCGAGCGAGGCCTTGCGTGAGCGTCACGATCTCGCCGCCCGAGACCTTCACCT
>CAYXQW010000166.1:0-6519 GCA_964466695.1 uncultured Bdellovibrionales bacterium | reverse complement strand
GATCCCAACGTGGTTGATGCGGCTGCCGCCCGGCGTGCTCGCAAAGAAGACGAGGTCCCCGGGCCTTAAGTCGTCGCGGCTTATGGGATCGCCGAGTCGGAACTGCGCGGCCGAGGAGCGCGGCAGCTCGTAACCGTTATCGGCGTAGACGCGACCGACGAAGCCGCTGCAATCGAAGCCCGAAGCTCCTCTACCACCATAGACGTAGGGCGTGCCGAGGTAGCTCCGCGCGGCCTCGATGACCTCCTCGGCGCTGACCGGCGCCGCCGCTCGTGCGAGCGCGGGCGCGACGGATAATAACGAGACGAGGAGATAGCGCGACATGGCGATGATGCTCACCACAAAATGGCGCCGAACACCAAATCATTTGACGCCGAGCTGGTGCATGCGGACCACCTTCAGCGCGCTGCATATGTGCTCGCGCAAGATCCGATAGAGATCGATGGGTTTTCTGAACTCCATGACGGCTACGCCTAGCTTGTCTTGACGATAGCCGAGAGGCATGATGCTCAAGGTGCGCCTTTGACGGCTCGCGAACAAGCCCTCTGGCATCAATGAGCTCGTCGGATAAGGCTCCTCGGGCAGCTCCACTACTTCTCCGTTGCGGATAAAGACGAAGGGCGAGAGGTGCTCGTGATCCCCCTCGACGAAGCAAGAGATGAGCGCGTCGAGGATCCCTAGACGTTGCAGCGTGGAAATGAGCGCCTTTTTGAGCTCCGGCATGCTCATGGCCGTGCTCAAGAGATCCCACCCCGCGCACATGTCTTCGAGCAAGAGCTCGCTCTGGAGCTGCCTCTCGGCTGGCCGGCGATAGGCGTGCATGGCGACGAGCGCTCCGGCGGCGCGCAGGGCGTTCTCGACGCGCGAGCGCTCGGGGCTCCGGCTCGCGACGCGCAAGATCACCCCGAGCACCGGTTGAAAGTCGTAGACCGAGAGGTGCCCACCCGGCAACTCATCCACCATATTGTTGAAGATGCGAATCATGCTGCCTTTGATGCCGCTCTGCTCGTAGCCTATCGCCTGCGAGAGCTTGCGCGCCCAGTGCTTTTGTTGCTCGGGCTCGGAGAAGAGCCCGGCGAGCGCGCGGGCGATATCACGCTCCTCGCTCACTCCCTCGGGCTCGCCCTCGTTCATCAAGGCAACCAGGCTCGTCTGGCACCCGCAAGACTCGCGGATGAGCAGCTCGGTGTCGATTACCATCGGCTCTTTGTGTTGCCCTCCGCTCCAGATGTCCACGATCTGCTCGACCGCGCTCTCGCCCATCTTCATGAGCGGCTGGCGCACGGTGGTCAGCGGCGGCTGCGCGAGGCGCCCGCAGGGGTTGTCGTCGAAGCCCACGAGCGCTACCTGCTCGGGGCATTTGATGCCCTCTTCTTGCAAAACCTCGAGCGCTCCCACCGCCATGGCGTCGTTGGTGGCGATGATCACCTCAAACCCATAACGCTGGTGGAGGAGATCTTTCGCCGCCATCTTGCCCGAGCGTATCGAGAAGTCGCCATAACGGATATCCTCGTCGGGCAACGTGACTCCGTGGCGAGATAAGACTCTCTTGGTCGCGTACAGCCGATCCTCCGCTTCTGTGTGCCCCGCGGGCCCGGCGATGTAAGCGATCTTGCGATAGCCATGCACCCTGACGAGGTGCTCGGCGAGCTGCGTGGCGCCGCGGGTGTTCTCCGGCAACACCGATGAAATTCCCTCCTCGTGCTGGCCGACCGAGACGATAGGCGCGCTCGTGCAGCGTTTGAGGGCGGCGATGAACTCTTGCAGCGGGTATGAGACCAGGATGGTGGCCGCGCAGAGCACCACGCCGTCGACACGCCCTCCATACGGGAACTCGTAGAGGCGATCTTGAACGTTGCTCTCGGACCACTTGGCGCGGCCGCCGTAGACCCAGAGATCGAGGTCGTGCTTGACGCAGGCGCGCTCTATCCCGAGCCTGATCGAGCCTTGGTAGTCGTCGGCGAAGCTCGGGTCGTTGGCTAGATAAACTATGACCTTACGTCGCCACATCTTCCGAGCCTCGACTGTGATTACGGCGTTGACGCTATCGCCTCCCATATTAGCACGTGCCCGGGGACGCCGCTCGGACCTGGAAGTACCCGCAGGTTTGTGCCATGGCGGGCGGTCATGGAGCTCTTGCGTGGCGAGGCGGCGCTCGCGGCAGCCAAGAACTTGCTCGCGCGAGCACGCCTCGCGGTGCTCGATCTAGATCCGCGCGCGCGCGCGGGAGGGGCGCCGCAGGTCCTGTGCCTCGCGGACGCCGAGGAGTCCGTGGTCATCGACGCGATCGCGACCCCCGGGCTCGGGGAGCTTGTGGCCGCGCCTTCGCCGCTCGTGACCTACGACGCGAAGTCCGTGGAGCGGGCTTTGCTACGCGCCTTCGGTAAAGGGATGCGGCGCTGGGGATGCCTGCGCTTGACCGAGCAGCTCTTGCTCGGAGGTAGGTCTGGCGGGGTGTCGCTCGCCGAGCTCGCGCATAGATACGAGACGACTTTGCCCGACGCCGCCGCGGGGCTCGCGGGCTTCGCCGCGCACGCGAGGGCTCTCTACGCGCTCGTGCAGGTGCAGATAGAGCGAGTGCGTGCCGCAGAGCTCGTGTGGCCCTCGCGCATCGAGGCGGCGGCGGTGGCGCCGATCGCTGCCATGGAGCATTACGGCATGCCGCTCGACGCCGCGCGCTGGCGCGAGCTCGACGCGGCGAGCATCCGCGAGCGCGAGGCGCTCCGTGAAGAGCTCCTCGCGTGGTTTTGCGCGCACGGCGATCCGGGCTTGCTCGGCCTCTCGACCCTCGACCTCGACAGCGACGCGGAGCTCAAGCGCGCCCTCGCCGCCGCGGGTTTCGCGGTGCCAGACGCGCGGCGCGCGACCTTGGCCAGTCTCCCCGCTCCGCTCGGCGAGAAGCTCGGCCGCTACCGCGAGCTCGCCAAGCTCGTCAACGCCTACGGCGAGTCTTTCCTCTCGCACCTCACCGAGGATGGTCGCGTGCACGCGACGTTCGAGCAGATCGGCGCCTCGACCGGCCGCCTCTCGTGTCACAACCCCAACTTGCAAGCGGTGGTCAAGGACAGCGAGCGTCGCAAGTGCTTCGCCGCGCGCGAGGGGCGGCGGTTGGTGGTGGCCGACTACGCCACGTGCGAGCTTCGGATCTTGGCGGAGATGAGCTGTGACCCAGTCTTCGCCGAGGCGTTCGAGCGCAACGAGGACCTGCACGCGCGCGTGGCGAGCCGCGTCTTCGGCAAGCCTGTCTCGAAGCACGAGAACCCAGAGCTGCGCGAGCGCGCCAAGGCCATAAGCTTCGGCCTGGTCTACGGCATGGGGGCGCCCGGGCTCGCGCGCGCCGTCGGGGTAGAGCTCCCGCGCGCCGAAGCCTTGCTGCGCCGCTACTTCGAGTCGTTCCCAAAGATCGGCGATTTCCTCGCGCACGCCGCCGAGGAGGCCCTAGCGCGTGGCTTCGCGCGTACGCTCACCGGCCGCCGCCTCTACCTCGAGCCGGGCGCGGACCGCCGCGCGGCCGAGCGCGTGGCGAAGAATATGCCTATTCAAGGCACGAGCGCCGACATCACCAAGCTCGCGCTCGCCCGCGTGCACACGGCGCTCAGCGAAGTCGACGAGGCGTTCATCATCAACACGGTGCACGACGAGCTCGTGGTGGAGTGCAGAGCCCAAGATACCGAGCAAGTCGCCGCGCTCACCGAGCGGCAGATGCGGGAGGCGGCCGCCGAGGTGCTGCGGCGCATTCCCGTGGTGGTGGATACCGCCGTCGGTCGTTATTGGTGTAAGTGAGAGCTCGATGATCCTCTTTTTGAGCCGCTTGCTCAGTCGACTATCGCTCGCGCATGCGCTCCGGTTCGGCCGGTTTGTGGGGTGGCTGTGGTTCTGGCTCGTGCCGGTGCGCCTCGGCGTGGCGCGGCGCAACATCGCGCGGGTCTTCGGCGCGACGCTCTCCTGCCGCGAGCGGCGGCGGCTCTTGCGGCGCTCGCTCGATCACCTCGGCATGTACGGCGTCGAGTGCCTGCGGCTGCCCGAGTTGACGCGCGAGCGCCTGCATGAGCTCGTGCGCTGCGAGGGCTTGGAGCATATCGAGGCGGCGCTCGCGGGGGGGCGCGGGGCGGTGTGCGTCACGGCGCACATGGGCAGCTTCGATCTGCTCGCCTGCGGCTCGGCGCTGCTCGGGGTGCCGTTGAACGTGGTCTTCAAGGATATCTCCTGGAAGCCGGCCCAGGATTTTTGGCGGGCGATAAGAGAGAGCTCGGGCATCAAGGTCATCGCCCCGCGCAAGTCCAAGGACGAGATCGTGGCGGCGCTCGCCAGAAACGAGGTCGTGGCCTTCGCGGTGGACCAGCACATGGCTCGCCACCGCGCCATCGTCTGCGAGTTCTTCGGAGGCCTCGCCGCGACCACGCCCGCGCCCGCGCGCTTCGCCTTGCAGACCGGGGCCGCGCTGTTTACCGGGCACATCGAGCGCGCGACGAAGCCTGGTCATCACGTGCTCCTGGTGGATCCACCGTTCGCGCTCGAGGAGCCGTATGGAGATCTCGAGGCGAACATCCGCCACAACACCGAGCGGCTAAACCGCGTCGTCGAGGGCTGGGTGCGCAAAGCGCCCGAGCAGTGGCTGTGGTTGCACCGGCGCTGGAAGGTAGACGATAACCCAGAGGGCTGGGCCATCCCGCCCGAGCTTTGGACGAGGCTCGGGCGTCCGGGCCTGCCTCCCGACCTGGCCCGCTTATGATGACCGAGCATGAATCTCCACCACCCAGAAGGCCCCGCCGCAGCGCGCGCGCCCGGCGCCGCCTGTTCATAGAGCTTATAGGCGCCCTGTTGATCTTCGGTGCGGGCGCTGGCCTCGGGGTCATGCTCGCGTCCTCGCCTCCCGAGGAGACCCTGCGCGAGGCGGCCGAGCTCGCCGAAGCCCTCGCGAACGCCGAGCTCAAGGCGGCCGAGCTCGAGCAGCTCGCCAAGCTCTCCCTGCCCAAAGCCTCGAGAGACCGCGCCGGGAAGCTCTCCCCCGAGGTGAAAAAACGCCACGAGCGCCAAGCCGAACGCTACGCCGAGGTGCTGCGCCGCCTGCGCGCGCAGAGCGCCGCAGAGCTCATGCTCTGGTTCGTCGGCCGCTGGAACAACATGCTCGACGCGCCGAGCCAGTTCGATCGCACCGGCCGTCGCGCCGAGCTCTTGAGCCTGCTCGTCGGGGGCATGGGCAAGAATCTTCACCCCGGCGACTACGTGCCATGGCAGGCCGAGCTCCTAAACGGGAACTGGCTCGGGGAGCTGCACTACGACCTCGACGGCGACGGCTACCCTCGCCCGCGACGCAGCCAAAATCCGTACGACAGCTTCGCCGACACCTCGATCTGCCACATCGCCATGGCGCTCAACCTCACGGCGAGCGACGCGCACTTGTTGGTGATGCCCGAGCTGCAGTGCGACCGTGCCGACGCCAAGATGTCGGTCTTCTTGCAAGGCAAGACCATCGACGACGCCATCACCTCGTTCGCCGCCGCCTTGCGCCGCCAGGGCTTCCGCGTCGTCGAGCGCAAGGAGCGCGACACGCGCCTCGTCTTGATCGGCGCCCCCACGCCGGCTGGCAAAGGGCCGTAACTTTGCCACACTCGAGAAGAAATGATATCATAGTATCATGAAGGCTTCGGGGAATTTCATCGTGCGCGTTGCGTCTGAGCTGCACGCTGAGCTGCGGCAGGTCGCCGCCAAGCGCGGTGTCTCTCTCAACTCCTTGTGCGCATCGCTGTTGCAAGAGGGGCGACATTTTCACCAAGGATCGACCTCTGATGAGTCCAAAACCTCGGCAGTCGTACGTGCCTGTCGCGATGCTTTTGGCGAGCGCTTGGAAGGCATAGTGCTCTTTGGCTCGCTCGCGCGCGGCGAAGCCACGGCGACCTCCGATGCCGATTTGCTGCTCGTGCTCACGGCCGGTACGTCCATCGACCGTGGCCTCTATCGTGAATGGGACGAGATCGAGGTCGTAAGAGATGGCCTCGCGGGTCATGCCTGCAGCCCGCAATTCGTCTCCGTGCCCGATGGCGATCGAGCTTTTGGGGGACTCTGGTATGAAGTTGCGCTCGACGGTCAGATCTTATGGGATCACCGCGGGGTCGTGGCTCGTGTTTTGCGTGCGTTGCGTTTGCAGATGCTCGCGGGCGTCGTCGAGCGACGGTTGACCCACGGCCATCCGTATTGGGTGAAGAGACATGCACAATCCCACACTGGCTTTTGACTATCTTCGCCGCTCGCGTCACCGCCTGGCGGCGCTCGATCTGCTCTTTGATCTCGGCGACTACGCTGACGTCGTGCGCGAAGCACAAGAGGTCGTCGAGCTAACCCTCAAGGCCGCGCTGCGCCAAGGAGGCGTCGAGGTCCCGCGGGTTCATGATGTCAGCTCGATCCTCGACGAGAACAGCGAGCTGTTGCCCGAGGTGTTGCGGCAACACGTGCCTCGCCTCTCCGAGATCTCCCGCTCACTACGTCGTGACCGCGAGTTGGCTTTCTACGGCAGCGAAG
>CAYXQW010000165.1:0-6523 GCA_964466695.1 uncultured Bdellovibrionales bacterium | reverse complement strand
AACGCCTCCGCGTACACCGAGACGTTAGTCATGGCCTTGAGCAACAAGACGAAGTCGCTGGCGCGCTCACCCGCCTGTACGCGCGCGGCCACGAAGGCGGCGAGGCGCTCGGCCTCCGCGCGTCGCACCTCCATAGCCGAGCCCTCTTCGGGCACGAGCAGCCAGTGCGCGCCCGTGAGCGCGCCTTCGGCGACCGGCTCGTCCCGCGCCGCCTCGATGGGCTCGTAGCGCTCGCCGAAGAGCCGCGCGCCGAGGTGATTGACCATCGCGCAGAGCTTTGGCGTCGCACGCCAGCTTTGCACGAGCGTGCGCGCTGTACCCCCCAGCTCACGCACGTCTTTCGCGAAGTCCTCGAAGCTGTGCGGGTTCGCGCCGCGGAAGGTGTAGATGGCCTGCTTGTGGTCACCCACGACGAAGAGCCCCGCGCGCTTGGCCTCATGTCCGTCGAGCCCCGCGAGCAGGTGGACGAGACGACGCTGCAAGCCGTTCGTGTCCTGCGCCTCGTCGACGAGCACGTGGCGAAAGCGCCGTAAGATCTCCGCACGATACTCCTCGTCGCTCTCGAGGCGCGCTATGAGCTGCTCTATGAGATCGGTGAAGTCGAGCACGGAAAGCTCGCGCTTGAGCTCTTGGTAGCGCGCCCACGCGACGTCTATGAGCCGCGCGAGGTGCGGCGCAAGCTCTGCCGAGACAGCCTCGGCACGGGCGAGCGTAAGAGCGCCGCCCTCGATGAGCTCCTTCTCCTCTTTATCGAAGAGCTTGCCGAGCTTGCCGCGCCGATCGAGAACCTTCGCGGCCAGCGCCCAGGCCTCGGCGTAGGCGATGAAGTCTCGAGGGATCGTCTCTGGCACCTTGGCCAAGGCCGCCTCGATCTTCGCGCGCGGCTTGGCATCGAGCTCGCCTCGCACCGCCACGAAACGCGCACGTAAATCCACGAGCTTGGGCAAGATGAGCTCGCGAACGCGCGTAAGATCATAGCGCGCGAGGCGCGCGGCGCTCGTCACCGGCACACCATCCTCGCGCGCCCGGCAGACGGCCTTCCACAAGGAGGGCGCAAGCTCTCCTTCGAGATCGAAGTAACGCGCGAGGGCAGTCACCTCACGGCCCACCTCGCTGCCCACGCCGAGCCAGGCCTCGGCGCACGCCTCGGCGAACAGCCGGCCGTCCTCGCCCTCCTCGCCGAGCACGAAGAGCGCGGGCTCGAGCGTCGTCTCTGAGAGGAGCTGCACCGCAAGACCGTGGAAGTTGTTGATGGGCGCCTGCCAAAGTTCGCCCAAGGCATCTCTCGAAAGCAGCGCCGAGAGCCGCGCGCGTACGCGCGTCTTGAGCTCGAAGGCCGCCTTGCGCGTGAAGGTGATCGCCACGACGGAGGTCAAAGGGAGCTTGTCCTCGACCACCGCGCGGACATACTCCTCGACCAGGCTGTAGGTCTTGCCGGTGCCGGCGCTCGCCCGCACGAGCTCGACGCGGCTCATGTCTCACTCTCCTCGCGCGGCGGACAATAGCGGCAGAGCGCGATGAACGGACAATGCTTGCAGGCAGAAGCTGGCATCGGATCGGGGGAGATGTCGCCTGCCAAGATGCGCGCGAGTCGCTCGTCGAGCGCGGCGCTCAAGGTCGCCAAGAGCTCTTTACGCGGGGCGCTCTTTATCGCGTCGCGGGCTTCGACCTCGCGCGTCGCCACAAAGCGCGCGCGGCCGCGCGATACCGCATCACCGAAGTCGCGCAGCGCGAGCTCGAGGTAGAGCGGGAGCTGGAAGTGCCGGCCCTCGCGGCGATCGGGGAGATTGTTCTTGTAATCTATCGCCACCACCTCATCGCCGCCGCGATCGATACGATCCACCGCGCCGCGCACCCGCAGTCCACAAAGCTCGAGGGGTGGTGCCTCGCCAGAGCCGCCGAAGCGATACTCGAGGGCCAAAGGTTCAAGCGCGTCCTCCTTTTCGAGATCGCTTCGCAGCACCGCGAGCGCCCGCTCCTCGGCCAAAGCCCAGGCGGCCTTCCTGAGCGCGGGGTGCGAAGAGAGGGGATGAGGCACGCGTGCGAGCGCCACCCGCGCGCGCTTTATGGCATCTTCGGGATCGCGACGAGCATTCGCAAGGCCGCCGGTAGCAGACACCTCGGCGTAGACGCGCTCCAGGGCCTTGTGCACGAGGGTCCCAAGGTCGGCCGGCGAGACCCCGAGATCGAGGCGCTGCTCTTCACCGAGGCGTAAGAGCGACGAGGCGAAGAACTTGAACGCGCACACCCCGAGCTGATCTATCGCCGAGGCGGAGAAGACCCGCTCGCGCAGAGCCTTGTGTATCTTGGTGCGCGCGTCATCATCGAGCGGCGAAGCGACGCGCAGATTAGATCCTTGGACCGAGGGCTTGCGCCAGCGCACCACGGCCCGCTCCGCGCCGTCGCCGAGGCTGCGCAAGAGCTCCGCGAGCACCTCGCTCGTCCCGAGACCTTCGCGCTCGGCCTCGGCGAAGGTCACCACGAGCTCTTCTTCGGCCACCGCCAAAAGCTCCATCCACAGCCAGAGATCCCGCGCCTCCGGCCGCAGCCCGGCGCGACCCGTAAGCGGCGCGCGCGCAAGCAGCCGCACGCCGAGCGCGCGGTTGAGCTTTGTGCGCATCGCCTCGTCGAGCAACGAGCGCTGGCCCTCGGCCGCCGGGAACACGCCGGCGTCGGCGCCCATGATCACGAGCCTCGCAAAACGCGCGCCGACGAGCTCGCGCGGCCTCGCGACGACGACCCCATCCCCCACCGACCCTGGCCGCAACCGGCGCTCGCGAAGCAAGAGCGTAAAGAAGCGAAAGAGCTCGCGGCGCGACATCGCAAAGGCGCGCGCCGGCGCCGCCGCGCACACCTCGCGCACAAGCTCGCGGAGCATGACGCACGCCTGACGTTCGCGCGCGAGCGCCGAGAGGAGCGCGCGCTTTCGCGCGAGGGCGCCTTGCGAAGAGAGCTTTGGCAAAGGCCAGGACTCCGCCGCCGCCGCGAGGAGCTCTGCGAGGTGGCTCGTACGCTCGAGCTGCTCTTTTAGCCCCGCCGGCGCCTCGCTGAGCTCGGCGAGCATGGCGTCGAGGTCGCGCGCGAGCTGCTCGAGCTCGCCTTCATCCAACGCCTCGCCGCGCGCGAAGGCCTGGGTCTCGCGAAGCCGTTGCCCGTAACCGCCGAAGCAGAGCGAGCGCACCCCCCGCGACCGTAACAAGCGCGCGAGACGCGGCGCTGGCCACTCTTCACTGTAACCGAGGTGTCGCCAAAGCTCGAGCATGGTCTCGCGCTCGAAGGCACGCGCCGGCGCCCCGAGCGCGAGGAGAAAGACGCGACCGACCCGGGTCTCGGCCAGGGTCACGCCCGAGGCCAGCCGCACAGGCACACCGCGCGCATCGAGCGCGCTCAGAAGCGGCGCGGCCTGACGATCGAAGTCGAGGCACGCGACGGCGATGCGCTCGGGTGCGAGGCCTTCGCGAAGCCAGACGGCCACGCGATCGGCGACCGCCTCTGCTTGCTCGCCGCGCTCGGAGGTCGCGAGGAGACACACGGGAGCGTCTTTTACCACGCGGCTCGTGCCCTGCGCTCGGCGCAGCTCGGCGAGCGGGCCCTCGCCGCCGAGGTCGTCGTGCAAAACCTCGATCGCCGCCTGCTCGTTCGCCTCGAGGTGGTGCAAGCTGGCCTCGGGCCAGGCGAAGAGCGCGCGCCGATCGGGGTCGCAAGGGACGCGCACGCGCACCTTACAGCCCGAAGCCGCCATGGCACGTAAGAGCTCGAGCCGCGCCCCGAAGAGCTCGGCGCCGGCCTCGACCAAGAGCGCGCGCACGGGAAGCGGCTCGCGTAGAGACCTCAGCACCGCCGCGCGCTCGAGGTCGGCGTCATCACAGAGGCCGCGTTCATCGAGCGCCCGCTCGTAGGCTCCGAGCAAACCGAAGATCGGCGTAAGCTCGACGCGCTCGCCATGCGCCGCCGTGATCCCGGCCTCGCGCAGCTCGCTCAAGGTCCGCTGCGCGAGCAGCACCGCGTGCGGGTTCTCGGCGAACGAAGGGCCATAGCTTGGGTGCTCGCGTATAAGCTCGCGGAGCAAGAGCCGGCAGGCGAGCGGCGAGAGGTAGCGCCGGCCCGAGGCCGCTCTTGCGCGCGCGAACAGCTCGTCGAAGCCTAGGAGATCATCGGTGGTGGCGGTGGCGCGCGCCGCGCCGCGCTGCTCAAGCGCGAGGTGCGAGGGCAAGACGAAGAGCTCGCGCGGAGGCGGCGGCAAGACCGGCATCCGCGCAAGCTAACACACAGGGGCGACGAGGATCAGCCCCGGCGGCCCTTCATGGCGTTGTCGATCTTGGCGCCGACCTGGCCCGCGAGCTTCTTGCCGAGCTCGCGCACGACGCGCCTTTGCGCCTCGTCTTGGCTCCTGTGGCCTTCTTTGCGGCTCTCGTTGAAGGAGCCGATGACCTTGCCGGCGCGCGTGTTCTTGACCTCGAGCAAGACGACGCCGCGCGCGAAGTGCAGGGCCGAGGCGCTGCCCGTGCCCTTGCCGCCGTCCTCCATACGGACCTTGGCGGTGACGAGCACATCGAACCCGGCGTCCTCCTCCGAAACCTTGTAGCCGCGCGCGGTGAGCGCATCCATGAGGGCGTTGCGGAAGTCGTCGGCGAAGGGTCCGTCGGCGACGACGCCTATCTGGAGCACGTCCTGCGTCGCCTCGAGGGCCGCCGCCACGTCTTGCGGGGCATAGGGCCCGGAGACGCCGACGCCGTCGAAGTCGATGATGCGCAGCTCGTTGTTGAGCGCCTCGCGTAAGAGCAAGGCGTCGAGCGCGCGCGAAAGCTCCTTGAGCTTCACCTGAGCATCGCCGTCGGTCGCGCGGGCGATGGCCGCCTCGGCGTCCTGGTCGAGGCTCGCTATCTGCTCGCGCAAGATCTTGGCGCTCTTTGCGCGCTCGAGGCACGAGAGCGCGTAGATCGTCGCGTCCTTGTCTTGCCACACCTCGGGGATACGCACGCCCGTAAACAGCTTGTTCGTCGAGGTCTTGGTGAGCGTCGCGCTGCTTTGCACCTCGAGGGAGGCCGCGCCCGTCTTGGCGTAGGCGCCCATGAAGTCCGCGCTCGCCGACTCGACGTGCACGATGAACACCTTGGCCAAGGCGGCGTAGGCGCCGTTCTCGGCGGCGCCCCGCTTGGGACCATACCCGACCGCGCACAGATACTCACGCACGGGGAAGCGGGGATCCTCACCGTCGATCCAGCCTGGCTTGCCGCCCTTGCTCTGCTTGGTCTCGCTCTTCGCCGCGGCCGGCGCCTTCTGCCCTCCCGCGCTGCCCTCGCTCTTGGCGACGGGCTTTTGCGGCTCGCTCTTTTTGCCGTGGCGATCGAAGATGTCGTCGAGCGTCACAGGCTTCACGTCGCTCTTGACGATCCCCTGCTGCTTCGCCTTCTTCACCGCCGGCACGACGCTCTCGAGATCGAGCACCGCCAGCGCGTAGATCGTGCCGTCGCCGGCGATGTAGCGGTCGCGGATCTCGACCCCCTCGAGCGTCATCCCCGTAAACGTCTTCACCGCCTGCTCGACGCCCTGCTCGCCGCTCGAGCTCGCGTAGTCCTTCATGAGCGAGGCCGAGAAGACCTCGAACACCTTGGCGAGCTCGGCGCGGGCGCGGTTGTCGGCCGTCGAGCGCAAGAGCGCCGGGTTCTTGATGCCGCTCGCCGAGCCCACGCCATAGAAAGCACGCGCGCCGCTGTTGTTGAAGGCGGCGCTGCCGCGGCTCACCCAAGCGGGCAAGCCCGAGGCAGCGGCGTGGCTCGCCATGAGCAATACCGCGATGACCGCAAAGAGGTTTTTCCGCAAATCGCTCCGCATGCTTCCTCCGTTACGCAAAAGGGCTCGACCAAGAGACAAGAGAGTGTACTCAGAAAAGGATCACTTCACCACAAACGTCACGCTCGCGACAGCCTCGTTCTGGCCCTCGTCACGCACGCGCACGGTGAGCCGGTGCGGTCCTACGGCGAGGTCTTCGAGGGCCAAGGAGAGCTCGTCGCGCGGCCCGTCGAGCACCCCGTCCTTCGTGCGCAAGGGCGAAGGACGCGAGGCGTCGAGCGAATAAGTAGCCGAGACGAGGGGGCCGAGGTCGTCTGCGAGCACGCCCTCGAGCACGACCTTGCGGCCGCTCACCCGCGCCACAAGGCCCGTGATCGTAGGCGGCGTGTTGTCGATGAGCACGCTCCGACTCTCGCGCACCGTCGATCGCCCCTCTCCCGGCGGGTTGGCGACAGCGTCGCTCACCTCCGCGCGGAAGACGTAGCGGCCGTCGGGGAGCTGCGACGACTGCATGGTGTAGAAGGGCTCCTCGAGCTCGCGCGCGAGCACCTGCCAGAAGCCCTCGCCCTCGCGCCGCACGCTAAAGGTGTAGCGGAGGGCGTCGCCGTTCGGATCCAGGGCGGTGACGCGCACCGTGAGCGCCCCCGGCTCGTCCGCCTGGCGCGCCCGCGCGCTCGCGGCGTCGTCATCGCCTCGCGGCGGCGCGCTCATGGCCTTTTCGGTGAGGTTT
>CAYXQW010000164.1:0-6571 GCA_964466695.1 uncultured Bdellovibrionales bacterium | reverse complement strand
GATCTCCACCTGCAACGGCAGAGTGGTGGTGAGCCCGCGGATGTGCCCCGAGACCACCGACACCGCGCCGAACTCGCCCATCGCACGGGCCGCGCACACGATGATGCCATAGATGAGCCCCCACTTGATGTTGGGGATGGTCACCCGCCACAAGGTCTGCCAACCGCTCGCGCCGAGCACGCGCGCGGCGAGCTCCTCGTCGCGACCCTGCGCGGTCATGAGCGGGATGAGCTCGCGCGCCACCATGGGGAAGGTGACGAACGAGGTCGCGAGCACTATGCCCGGCACCGCGAAGATGACCTTCACGTCCATGGACATGAGCCACTCGCCGAAGACCCCGCCGCGCCCGAAGAGCAACACGTAGAGCAGGCCCGCGACCACGGGCGAGACGGAGAAAGGCAGATCGATGAGCGTGAGCAAAAGCGGCTTGCCGGGAAAGTCGTGCTTGGTGATGAGCCAGGCCGCGGCGACGCCGAAGAGCACGTTCGCGGGCACGACGATGAGCGTAACCTGCAAAGAGAGGCGCGCCGCGGCCCACATCTCGGGGTTTGCGAGCGCCGCGAGGTAGGCGCCGAGGCCGAGCCGCAAGACCGGCACCACCAAAAACACCAGCAAGAACGTGATGGCCACGCTGATGATGAGCACGCGCCACCTTCGTCGTTCGAGGCTCACGGCGACTCCTCGGTGTAGCGGCGCTGCCAGCGCGAAAGACCGTTGAGCGCGAGCAGCAAGAAGGTCGCAGCCACGAGCATGAGCAGCGCTAGCACCGTGGCTCCGCTGTAGTCGTACTGCTCGAGCTTGCTCACGATGAGCAGCGGGAGGATCTCGGTCGAAAGCGGCATGTTCCCCGAGATGAAGACCACCGAGCCATATTCGCCGAGCCCCCGCGCGAGCGCGAGGATGAAGCCCGTCCCCAAGGCCGGCACGAGCTCCGGGAGGATGACACGCCAGAAGCGCTGGCGCGGGCTCGCCCCGAGCATGGTCGCGGCCTCCTCCACGCTCGGATCGAGGTCTTGCAAGACCGGCTGCACCGTGCGCACCACGAACGGCAGGCCGATGAACACGAGCGCTACCCACACACCGAGGGGCGTGTAAGCGACGCGCAGCCCGAGCTTCGCGAGCGGCGCGCCGAGCAAGCCATTCTCGCTGTAGACCGAGGTGAGCGCGATCCCCGCGACCGAGGTCGGCAGCGCGAAGGGAAGATCGATCATCGCGTCGATGATGCGCCGGCCGACAAAGCGATAGCGCACGAGCGCCCACGCCACGATGAGCCCGAACACAGAGTTCATCGCCGCCGCCGCCGCCGCCGCGCCGAACGAGAGACCGAACGCGCTGCGCACCCGCGGATCACCGAGCACGGCCCAAAAGTCGCTTGCGGGCAACGCGACCCCGCGCATGACGAGCGCAAGGATCGGCATGAGCACGATGAACGCGAGCCAGAAGAGGGTGAAGGAGAGCGCGAGCTTGAACCCCGGCAACATCCCCCGTCTTTACGCGACACCCCCTCGCCCCTCAAGGCCGAGTGGTGATAAATGAGAGCTTATCAACCTCAAGGAGGACACCACGATGGACACCGCCCCTACGAGGGAACGCGATGAGCTCGAGCTGACGCGCTTCTTGAAGGAGACCTGGGACCTGTTCGCGGCCAAGCCCTTGGAACACGTGGTCGTCGGCGCCATCGTGTCGTTCGGCAGCCTCCTGTCGCTCGGCATCCTCGCGGGGCCATTGCTCGTCGCCTACCTGCGCATCATCGATCGCCAGCGGCGCGGTGAGCCCTTCGTGATCTCGCAGCTCTTCGCCTTCGAAGGCGGCCTGAGCGCGTTCTTGGCCACCCTCGCCATCGGCGTCTTGTTCGCGCTCGGCCTCTTCTTCTTCATCTTGCCCGGGGTGCTGGTCATCATCGTCTTCGGCTACACCTACTGGTTCATCGCCTTCGATGGCCTCGGCGCCTTCGAGGCCATGGGCGAGTCCTGGCGTTTTTTCAAGGACAACTTCACCAAGCTGCTCGCGGTGTGGTTGATCCTGCTGCTCGCCTACGCCGTCGGGGCCTCGACCTTCGTGGGGGGGCTTTTCATCACGCCCTGCGCGACGATCTTCGCGTGCGTGGCGTTCTTCGACTTGCGACGCCCCTGAGGCGGTCATGATCGCTGTAAGACACCACCTGCGCCGCCTCTTGAGAGTGCTGCGCGCGCCCGACGAGCTGCTGCACGAACGCCTGTATGACAGCCGTCCGCTCATACAAGTGCTCGGCAAATGGATGGTCGCGCCGCTCTGCATCCGCCCCGCGGCCGTCTTGTTTCGTTCCATCATCGTCGACGCCCAAACGACCGCCGTCGTGCTCGCGACCGGGAGTCTGGCGCTGCAAATCGGCGTCTGGCTCGCGGCCAGCGCCCTCTTGCCCACCCTCGCCCACCAGTTCCGCGCGCCGCTGCGCGAGCACGACGCGCTCTTGCTCTGCGGCTTCGCCTCCATGCCGCTGTGGCTCTCGGGCGCGCTGTTCGTTATCCCGAGCGCCTTTTCGTTCATGTTCTGGTGGTCGCGCTTGCTCTCGCTCTTCTTCGGGCTCTACGGCGTCTTCATCTTTTACCGCGGCCTGCATGTCCTCGGGCTCCGCCGCGAGGTGCGCTTACCGATCGTGGTCTCCTTCACCACGATCTATCTCGTGATCTACGCCGTCTTGTTCGCGCTGCTCGGGCTCTCGTCGCACGTCATCTTGTGGGTCTTGGGGGCCTGAGCCTCGACGCTATCCTTACCGCAGCGCCCCACCGGACGGTCGACGGCGACGGCGACGGCGCGCACCTGCCGCATCAGGTTCTCGAATTCGGCCAGGGTCAGAGACTGCGCCCCATCGGACAACGCCTGCTCGGGGTGCGGGTGCACCTCGATGACGAGGCCGTCGGCGCCCGCGGCCACGGAGGCGCGAGCCATGGCCGCCACGTGCGCGCGGATACCGATGCCGTGCGAGGGGTCGACCAAGACTGGCAGGTGCGTGAGGGTCTTGAGCAAAGGCACGGCGTTCAAGTCCAAGGTGTTGCGGGTCATGGTCTCGAAGGTGCGGATCCCGCGCTCGCACAAGGCCACCTTCGCGTTGCCGTGCGAGACTACGTACTCGGCCGCCATCAGCCACTCCTTGATGGTGGCCGAGGGGCCGCGCTTGAGCAGCACGGGCTTGCCCACGCCACCAAGACGACGCAACAACGAGTAGTTCTGCATGTTGCGCGCGCCGACCTGCAAGATGTCGGCGTAGTCCGCCACCATGGGCAGCGTGTCGGTGTCGACGACCTCGGTGACGATCCCAAGCCCGGTCTCCTCGCGAGCCATGGCGAGCAGCTCGAGCCCTCGCTCGGCCAAGCCCTGGAACTCGTACGGGCTCGTACGGGGCTTATAGGCGCCGCCACGCAAGAAAGCCGCGCCGGCGGCCTTGACCGAGTGCGCGGCGTCTATGATCTGCTCCTTGCTCTCCACCGAGCACGGCCCGGCGATGACCGTGATCGCCTTGCCGCCGAGCTCGACGCCACAGACATCGAACACCGTATCCTCGGGCTTGGCCTCACGTGAGACGAGCTTGAAGGGCTGCGAGATCCGCACCGCGTCGAGCACCCCCGGCATGACCTCGAAGAGCTCCTGGTCGAGGCCCCCCTTGTTGCCGGTGATGCCGATGGCGACGCGCTGCGCCCCCGGGATTACGTGCGGCACAAGGCCGAGCTCACGGATCTTCTCGCCGACACGAGAGATCTCCTCCTCGGTCGCGGCGGGCTGCATGACGATCAACATGTTGTGCTACCTCTTCGAGCGTGTGGGGCCGGCTATCTAGCACGACAACGGGATGACTAGGGAAGAGGCTTGGCGAAGAGCAAGGCGTCCATGGATCTTTCGTCGGCCGCCGTAAACTCGTAATCACCGAACTCGTCGGCGCTCACCCACTGCAAGGCGCGGATGTTACCCACCTTGGGTTCGGCGTCGCCGATCTCGCAGCGATAGAGGTGCAGCTCCACGATATATTTCTCATACTCGCGCACGGTCGAGGAGAGGTGCTCGGCCACCTCGGCAAAGACCCCGAGGCGCTCTTCGAGCTCGCGGCACAGCGCCTCTTCGTCGCTCTCGCCGGGCTCGACCTTGCCGCCCGGGAACTCCCACAACAGAGGCAAGACCGCCTTCTGCTGGCGCTGCGTGATGAGGTAGCGCCCGCCCCGCTTGATGGCGGCGCTCACGACGCGGATCCGACTCTTTTTCACGCGACCGCTCCCGTCTTGGCGAGTGTGTCATGGTGCCGAACTCGAACCGGCGCGACGCACCATACCTCAATCTCACCCCTTCGTCTCGCGTAAAAGCTCACGCAAGGTCACGGGCACGAGATCTTGCCGCACAAGCTCCGAGAGCACCAGAGGGAGCATCTTTGGGCCGAGCGGCGTTCGTCCACCCGGCATCATGGCGGCGTCGTGCAACAAGATGATGCAGCCTTTGCAAAACCGCCGCGCCAGACGGCGCGCTCTCTTTGCGGCGCTGCGTCCCAAGGTGTCGAAGCCTCTGCAGCTCCAACCCACGATGCGCACATCGAGCGCGGCGGCGGCCACGGCGAGCGCGGGTGTCATCACGCCGTAGGGCGGGCGAAAATAGCCGGTCCTTTGCCCCGTAAGCTCTGTAAGCACGCGCGCGCCTTCGCCGATGGTGCGCCTCGCCCCCGCCAACCCGACGAGATCTCTCCAGCGGTGGCGATAGCCGTGGCTCTCGACCTCGTGCCCCTCGCGCAACATGCGAGCGATGAGCTCGGGGTGACGCTCGGCCTCCTCGCCCACGACAAAGAACGTGGCGCGCGCGCCGAAGCTCGCCAAGGTGTCGAGCACCGCGGGCGTGCTCACCTCGTCCGGGCCATCGTCGAAGGTCAGCGCCACCTCGCGCCGCGCGCGCGGCCCGCGCGTGATCGCTCCTGTGAAACCGCGCGCCTCGAGGCAGAACACCGCAAGCCCGAAACCAAAGACGAGCGCGAGCAGGATCACGATCTCGAGGACACCCGGGGTCGACCCCGCGAGCACGCGCGCCCAGACGAGGGCGACGCCGACCATGCACAACCAGAAGAGCCAAGAACGAGACGCGGGCGGTCTTCTCAGCGATCGCCTCGCCGCCGCTGCTCGGCCGAGAAGAGGTAGAGCTCGCCCGTGCTCGAAACCATGGCCACGTGCCGATCGGTGAAGGTCGGCGCCGAAAGGACGCGCGCGCCGAAGGAGGTCGCTTGCAGAGGCTTGCCGTCTCGAGCATCGAGCACCACGAGCCCACTGTCGCCGCCGCCAAAGACCACGAGCCCTTCGCGCACCTGCATGCGCGAGACGAAGCCCGCCGCGAGCTTGGTGCGATAGACGAGCTTGGCGTCGTCTTGTCGCAAGGCCCAGAGGTAACCGTCGCCGCTGCCGACTATGACCTTGTCCTCGAAGACGGCGAGGCTCGTCACGGAGGGCAGGTTCTTCTGCCAGATGATCTGACCATCGCGCGGATCGAGCGCAAAGAGACCGTCGGAGTATGACGCCACGAACAGCCGCCCGCCGGACAGCACGGGATCGGCGTCGGCGTCCACAAAGCCGCCGCCGAGCTCCGACAAGGGCCGCGTCCACCTCTCGTCCCCCGAGTCGAGCGCGTAAGCCCCGACGAAACCATCGGAGAAGCTCGCGTAGACCGTATCGCCCGCGATCAACGGCTGGGCATGACCCAGGAGCGTCACCGAGGATCGCGGCGGTCGGCCGGCCGTCCACGCAACCGCGCCCGTGCCAAGCTCGATGCCGCACAGACGATTATTGGCCGTCGCCGCCACCAAGAGGTCGCGCGCGAGCGCCAAAGGTGCGCGCACATCGCCGCCCACCTCGGCCGCCCAAACAAGACTACCGGTCGCAGCGTCGAGCGCGAGCAGCTTCCCGTCGCGGCTCCCTATCAGCGCGAGCTCGCGCCCCGTGAGCCTTGCCATGGTGACGGCGGACTCGAAGGGCGCGCCGTGCGTGTATGTCCAAACGTGCCGGCCATCCTGCAAGCGGCGCGCCTGCGCGCGCCCCTCGCCCGTACCCACGATGACCAGGCCGAGCTCTGCGGAGATCCCCGGCGTCGCGAAGCTCGCGGCGACATCGCGAAAGAACACATCGCGCAAGAGCGTCTCGTGCCAGCGTAAGCCGAACAGGTAGCGTCGCGAGGCGTCGACCTTGACGGCAGGACCATCGAGGCGTCCCGTAAGCTCTGCCGGCGCGGCCGCCGCCAAGATGGCACAGGACGCGAGGACGGACAGCAAAGGCGTCACGGCGTGGGGCTCGAGGGTGCCCCGTCCGTGGCCACGTCCTCGGGCCGACCTACGCGCGCATACAGCTCGTCGATCTCGCGCTTGAGGCTCGAGCTCGGGAAGTCTTTCGTAAGGCGCGCGAGGGCGGCCTGAGCCTTGTCATTCTCTTGCTTCTCCGCGTGCAAGCGCGCGATCTGGAGCAAGGCCCGGTCGGCATAGAAGAGCTTGTGGGAGCGCGCCTGCGCCTCCCACATCTTCACCGCCGCGTCCTTGTCGCCCATAAGCTCGAGCAGGTACGCCGTGCGCTCTACGGCG
>CAYXQW010000163.1:341-6681 GCA_964466695.1 uncultured Bdellovibrionales bacterium | reverse complement strand
TCCAGCCCAGAACCGCCCCAGATCAAGAGCTCCCTGCCCGTCCAGGCCCAGGCGAACAAGGCCCGCGGCGCGAGGGGGCTCGCCGCCATCGCCGTCCAGGTGTCGGTGATGGGGTCGTAGCGGGCGCCGGTGTCCAGTCGGTCGTTGTCGGTGGTGGTGCCGCCCCAGACGAGGAGCTCTTGGCCCGTCCAGGCGCGCGTATGCCAATATTTCGTGCTTATCCCGGAGGGAGGGTCTTTCATCGTGCGCCACTTCTTGGTCGCCGGGTCGTAGCGGGCGCCGAAGCTCGTGCTCTGCGGTGACTTCGTCGCGCCGCCATAGACGAGTACCTCCGAGCCCGTCCAGATAAGGCTCGGCTCGTGCCGCCCCGTTAGCGTTTCGGGCGGCACCCACATGTCGCTCCCGCGCACCCACGCCGCGTAGGCGTTGCTCGCGGTTCCCCGAGCGACCTCGACGCGCGCCCGCGTCCTCCCCGAGAGCCCCGTGGGCACCGTGACGGTGACCTTGGTGTCGGTCCAGGAGGTGACCGTCGCCTCGGTGTCCTCGAAGAATACCTTGCCCATGGTCTGGCCAAAGCCCGTGCCCAAAAGCTCGAAGGAAGCCCCGACCCGCGCGAGACGCGGCGCGACCTCGCTTATCCAGGGCAAGAGCTCGTAGCTTTTGCGGGCGAATTTGCCGAGGCCGTTTTTAAGCTCCACCTGATGCACCCCCGGGGACAAGGAGGGGGGCACGGCGAACACGACCGCGCTCTCGGACCAGGCGAGGACGGTCGCTTCGAGGCCGCCCACCGTCACCGTGCCGCCCGGCGCGCAGAAGCCGCGGCCCTCGAGCGTGACAGTCGAGGGGCCGCCGCGCGCCGCGCTCTGCTGGGTGATGACAGGAGAGCTGCCGCGCTTGCAGAGAAAGCAGGTGTTGTCCGGGGAGTCGGGCGTGCCGGAGACGGCGGGGACTTGCGGCGTGCACTGCCAGCCGAGCTGGTAGGTGCAGTTGTAGGTGCAGCCTTCGAGCGCGCTCGTGCCGAGGTCGCACTCCTCCTCCTCGTGCAAGATCCCATCGCCGCAGTGCGGCGCGTACCCGGAGCAGGTGTCGTTGCAGCGCGGATAGAACAGCCAGGACGCGGTGTTCTCGGGGCCGTCGTCGCAGAGCTCACCGTCGCTTATGGCCCCGTCGCCGCAGCGCGGGGCGAGCATGCACTCGGCGGTGCAGCCGCCGTAGAGGCCGAAGTTGCTCGCGCCGTCGTCGCACTCCTCGCCGGCGTGGTGGTTTATCTTGCCGTCGCCGCAGGCGGCGAGGGTGCAGTCTTCGTTGCAGCGCACGCTCTCACCGCCGCCGTCGCACTCTTCGCCGCCCGTCCTGTAGCGATCGCCGCAGACGGCGCAGGAGCCGTCTACCGAGGGGATTCCCGCAAGGGTCTCGCGGCAATCGCGATCTTTGTAGCAGAGGTTTTGCGGGTGGTAGCACGAGAAGCCGTCGCTACACTGGCCGTCTTTCGTGCACGGCCTCCTCGCGCCGCCGTCGGGCAAGGGCGACATGCGGCAGGCAGTGGTGAGCAAGAGCAAGAGGGTTATAGAAAAGATCTTCATAGGCAAGCCTGAGCGTCGCAATCGAGCAAGCACGAGGACCTGCTGTCGTTACAGTCATTGGTGCTGCAGATACCGTCCCCGTCCGCGTCCGTCCCGTCGTTTGCGGGGTCGAAGCCGAGCCCGTGGGCGCAGTCGTCGCAGCCGTCGAGGTCGGTGTCGCCGCAGAGGAAGTGGTCGAGCGGGGCGCTGTCGTTGAAGGTGGCGCGGCAGTCGCGGTTGCCGAGGGTGCCGTCGCCGAGCCCGTCGCCGTCGAGGTCGACGCAGGGGTCGTCGCAGTCGCGCAGCCAGTCGCGGTCGCGGTCGGTCGTGCAGTCGAGGTTGCAGGTCTTTACGCGGTCGTCGCAGTCGCCGCCCACCGTGGCCGCATACTCGCCGAACGGCGCGCACACGCAGACCGCATCGCCGTCTTGGCCGTAGCCGTCGCCGTCACGGTCGCGGTAGTAGGTGGTGCAGTCGAGGCACTCGCAGCCGTTCGAGGTGAGGCCGTCGGCGTCGGTGTAGCCGTCTAAGCAGTCGCCCACGGGCGCGCAGGTGAGCCTCTCGTTTAAGGAGATGCACGCCACCTCGATCCCGAGGTAGCGCGTCGTGCAGTCGTCGGTGCAGGTCGCGCAGCTCGTGGGGGTGCCGACCACGCACAGGTCGTTTTGGCACTCGCTCCACTTGCCGCTCGCGCCGCAGACGCGGCACCCGTCGCGGCAGCTATCCTCCGTGTCCAGGCAGGGCAACAAGGCGCCCTCGTTGTAGCAGCGCGACCACTCGACGATCTTTGAGGGACATGGGCCCTCTCCGAGGCAGTCCGGCAGGAGCAGGCGCACGCACTCGTTCTCGGGCTTGCGGCAGACGAGCCCCTCGGGGCAGCGGTCGTTTTGGTCGCAGGCGCCCAAGACCACGCAGCCGCCGCTCGAGCAGGCCTCGCCGGGCTGGCAGTCGCCGTCCTGTGTGCAGGGGACGCGACAGTGATGCGCGATGCAGACGAGACCGGCCCCGCAGAGCGGCGCGGAGTCACGGTTGCATTCGACGTCGTCGTCCCCGCCGCCACAGGCGCCGAGCGCGCCCATTAACACTATTGTCAGTATATCCCGTCCCCTCATCGTGCCTCCTTGGCCGGCAGAGATATTGTGCTTTTAGGGATTCTTACGCAGTCGGCGCGCATTTGTCACTCACCGAGCTCGGCGCGGCGGGCGCGCTCGTGCTCCTTGATGATCTTTTGCACCATGGGGCGCCGCAGCCCGAGCCGCCTCGAGGTGATGACGGTGCTCCGTAGCTCGTCGTAGACCTTGAGCACCTGCGGGCGCAGGAGGTCCTCGATGCTCGTGCGGTTGCAGAGCGGCGCCTGGAAGATGATGTCGGTTTTGTAGATCCTGTCGGCGCGGGTGAAGGCAGCGGCGCGGCGGAGGGTGTTTAAGAGCTCGCGGACGTTGCCCGGCCAACTGTAGGCCTTGAGCTTTTGCCGTGCCGGGCGGGTGAGCTTCATCGCGGGAGCCTGGGTGGCGAGGAAGCGGTCGGCGATGACGTCGATGTCTTGGGGGCGCTCGCAAAGCGGCGGCACCGTGATCGTGACGACGCACAGGCGATGGAAGAGGTCTTCGCGAAAGGCCCCGGCGAGCACCTGCTGCGTCAAGTCGCGATGCGTGGCGAGCACGAGGCGCGTGTCCACCGGCCGCTCGTGCGTGGTGCCGATCTGCCGTACGCGGCCGAGCTCGACGACCCGCAAGAGGCTCGCCTGCACGGTCGGGGAGAGCTCCGTCACCTCGTCTAAAAAGAGCGTGCCCTCGTGCGCCTCGAGGAAGGCGCCGGCGTGGTCGCGCTCGGCGCCGGTGAAGGACCCGCGCGTGTGGCCAAACAGCTCGTTCGCCGCGAGCGTCGAGCTCAAGGTGGCGGTGTTCAGGGTGACGAGCTTGCCCGCGCGCCCGCTCTGGCGGTGCAGCTCGCGCGCGACGAGCTCCTTGCCGACGCCGCTCTCACCGAGCACCAAGACGGGGACGGACGTCGCCGCGACGCGACGCACCTGGCTCAAGACCTTCCGCATCGCCGGCGAGCGCAGCGCCGTAAGGTCGCTCGAGGGGTCGCTCGCCTCGAGCAAAAGGCGCGTCTGTCCCACGCGCAGGGTGCCGCGCGAGGAGACGGAGGCCTTTTGCACGCGCGCGCCGTTGATGAAGGTGCCGCTGTTGTTCGCGAGATCGAGCACGCTCAGAGCCTCGCCGTCGCGGCAGAGGGCGCAGTGAAAGAACGAGACCGCGCTGCCTTCCAGGCGAAGGTCGCAGGATGGGTGCCTCCCGATGAGGAAGGGCTCGTTGCCCACGGCGATGCTCTCCCCCTCTTGCGTGGTAATGGTCCAGGGGCGCGCGCGGCTCGGGATCGAGGCGGCCTCTTTGTGCAGGGGTTGCCATGCGAGGCGCGCGCCGTCGTGTGCTACGGGCACGCCCGGCGACATGGGCACGGGCCCCTCGCGGGTGAGGAGCATGGCGTGGCGCTCGCTCAAGGCCAGACCATAGGGGGCGAAGGCGTTGGTGATTTGCTGCGGAAGCTTGCAGAGGCCGTCGAGGGTGACGAAGGTGCCCGTGTCTTGGGCGGTGCTCCAGGTGATGCGGTGCATGCGTGTGATCCCTCCCGGGGGAGGCCCTACATCAAGAATCGTGCCATGAAAAAATGGCCGTAAAATGCCTGTTCGGGTCGCGCGCGTGTCGCAAAATGACTCATCGCGTGTCGCATTTTGCGACGCGATGCAGGTTCTTCGCCGCGGCGAGCAGGTAGGCGCGGTCGTTATGGCGGGGGGTGTCGAGCACGAGGTCGAGCAGCGCGCGGAGGGTGGCGCCGATCTCTACTCCTTTAAACCCGAGGTCCGCGAGGTCACGGCCATCTATCTCGAGGTCGGCGATGTCGAGCGCGGGCCTGCGCGCGAGCACGCGCGAGGTGCGCGCCGGCAGATCTCTTTGCCCGCGGCAGAGCGCGCGACCGAGCAGGGTCGCATCCAGGATGCGGTCCTTCGGGATCGCGGCGAGCCAGCGGCGTAGCTCCTTGGCGCCGAGGGGGTGTGGCGGCAGGGCCGCGAGCGCTTCGAGCCAAGCCTCGACGCCCTCGAGGTCGCGCGTCGAGACGCGCCAGCGCCGCAAGATCTCGCGCGCCTGTGTGGGCTTAAGGCCGGCGCGCGCGGCGAAGGCGGCGAAGCGTAGCCACGGCCGCGCGGGCGGCAACTTATCGAGCACGGCGAGGCGCTGCGCGCCGGGGATGAGCTCTTCGGCCAGGGCGCCGAGCAGCCCGGTGTCACACAACAGGCGCCCGATGCTCCCGAAGTCGTGGCCCTCCGCGAGGAGACGTGACATCTCGTCGCGCTTGCGCTCCCACGAGACGCGAGCGAACGAGGCGAGCGTCTTCGGGATCGCGCGCCGCGTCTTTGGGCACAGGCAAAGCCCGAGGACACCGGCGAAGCGCACGGCGCGCAAGGGGCGCAGGCCGTCCTCCTCGAAGCGCGTGACGGGGTCGCCGACAGAGCGGAGCAGGCGGCGCGCAAGGTCGCGCGCGCCGCCGTACGGGTCGATCAAGAGGCCGCGCGTGAGGTCGGCGGCCATGGCGTTGACGGTGAAGTCGCGCCGGCCGAGGTCGGCCTCGATCGAGGCGCCGAACGACACCGAGGCTGGCCGGCGCCCGTCTTTATAAGCGCCGTCTTCGCGCATGGTGGTGACCTCGACGCGCTCTTCGCCGACGAGCACCATGATCGTCCCGTGCTTCTCGCCGGCCCTGACCACGCGGGCGAAGAGCGCGGCCACCTCGGCCGGCGGCAAGCTCGTGGCCACGTCGAAGTCTTTGATCGCGCGCCCTAAGAAGGCGTCACGCACCGCGCCGCCGACGATGAAGGCCTCGCCGCCGTGTGCGCCGAGGCGCGCGATTACGTGGTGCACGGCGGGGGATGCGGCGCGGCGCAGCCGAAAGAGCGCGACCGCAGGCGTCGCCACGATGATTTGACGCGCTTTGGGCCTCATGTTACGGGGGAGGCGAGCTTTGGGAGAAGGTTTTTTCATGCGAGCTTGCTTCATAATCGTCGCTTGTTTCGTGCTTGTCACGTCGCCGGCGGCGGCGCGCACCGTAGACCCGGGGGCGTTCTCGCTCGGCGGCGGCGTCGGACCGGGGTTGCGCCTCGGCTCTCTGCTCGACGCCGGCCGCTTCTATCTCGTGCTCGCCGGGCAAGCCGAGTACACCTTGACGAGCACCGTCTCCACGGTCGGCGACGTGTCCTTCGGCTTCGGCTCGGCGTTCCCCTTGCGGTTGCACATCGGCGGTCGCTATCGCTTCTCGGACTTCGGCCTGCCCCCTATCTCGCCCTATGTCCAGGTGCAGCTCTCTTTGGGGCGCATTTTGGGAGTGCTCGGCGCGAGCCTCACCTACGTCGGGATGCGCGCTGGAGGTGGCGTGGATTATTTCCTCACGCGCAACTTCGCCGTGGGCGCGGTCCTCGGCGCCGACGGCGGCTTCACCACCGGCGAGCGGCCGGCCCTCTACAACGTGTTCGATCTGCTCGTCTACGCGACCTATACTTTCTAGAACGGCGCTCGTTTGCGGGCGCGCCGGGCTTTGACTACATTGATCGCATGCCGTTGCCTCCCCACCTCGAGGAGATCCGCGCGCGTATCGAGGGGTACGCTCGACAGTTCGGGCTCGACTTCTACGATGTCATCTTCGAGTGCCTCTCCTTCGACGAGATGAACATGGTGGCGGCCTTCGGCGGCACGTCGGCGATGTAGCCGGACTGGCCAAACACG
>CAYXQW010000163.1:0-331 GCA_964466695.1 uncultured Bdellovibrionales bacterium | reverse complement strand
GTACCCCCACTGGAAGTTCGGCATGGAGTACGAGCACCTCGCGAAGAGCTATAGCTACGGGTTGTCGAAGATCTACGAGCTCGTCATCAACAACGATCCGGCCTACGCCTACCTCCTCTCTTCCAACGAGGACGTGGATCAGAAGCTGGTGATGGCGCACGTCTACGGGCACGTGGACTTCTTCAAGAACAACTTTTCGTTTTCGCACACCAGCCGCAAGATGATGGACACGATGGCGAACCACGGCACCAAGCTTCGTCGCTACATCGACAAGTACGGCATCGACAAGGTCGAGAGCTTCGTGGACAGGTGCCTCTCGATCGAGAACTTG
>CAYXQW010000162.1:5144-6718 GCA_964466695.1 uncultured Bdellovibrionales bacterium | reverse complement strand
AAGGGCTGGCTCGGGCGTTACTGTCGCCAGGTCACGAGCGCGAGCGCGGGCGCCGTGTTCGCCGAGCCGCGGTGAGGCGAGATGGCAACTTCCCAAAAGGTCGCCGTCTTGGGCGCGGGTCATTGGGGGACGGCCCTCGCCGAGCACGCCGCCGTGCGCGGCCACGATGTCTGTATGTGGGCCTACGAGCCCGAGGTGGTCGCCTCGGTCAACTCCGAGCATCGTAATGCCCTGTTCTTAAAGGAGCTCGAGCTCTCGCCGCGCGTCACCGCGACGGGCAGCCTCGCCGAGGCCGTGCGTGACGCCGAGCTCGTCCTCATGGTGCTCCCGGCGCAGCGTATGCGGTCGTACGTCGCGGCCTTTCGTGACCACCTCTCGCCGGGCGTGTCGCTCGTCATCTGCTCGAAGGGGATCGAGCAGCGGTCGCTCGCGCTGCTCGACGAGGTCTTGCGCGAGGAGCTGCCGCCCTCCCACCACGATGGGATCTGCGTGCTGTCTGGTCCCTCCTTCGCGGCCGAGGTGGCGCGCTTCGTGCCGACGAACGTGACGGTGGCGGCGCGCGCGCTCGAGGTGGGGAAGCGCGTGCAGGCCGCGCTCTCGACGCGGACGCTTCGGATCTACACGACCGACGACATCATCGGCGTGCAGCTAGGCGGCGCCCTCAAGAACGTCATCGCCATCGCGGTCGGCGCCTGCGCGGGCCTCGGCTTTGGCCACAACACGCGGGCGGGGCTCATCACGCGCGGGCTCGCTGAGCTGACGAGGCTTAGCATGAGCATGGGAGGCCGCGCCGAGACCATGCTCGGGCTCGCCGGGGTCGGCGACCTCATCCTCACCTGCACGGGAGAGCTCAGCCGCAACCGTCAGGTGGGCATCATGCTCGCCGAGGGCAAGACCATAGCCGAGATCGAGCGGGTGATGCGCACGGTGGCCGAGGGGGTCCCCACCGCCGCGTCGGCGCACGCGCTGGCGCGGCGACAGGGGGTCGAGCTGCCGATCATCGAGCAGGTCTACCACGTGCTCTATGACGACAAGAGCGTGACCGAGGCCATGGGCGCGCTGCAAGACCGCGCGCTCAAGGACGAGTGGTAGGCGCGCGATGATGTCATGAGACACGCGCGCGTCATCAAGACCGTGGTGTTGCTCGCGATGCTCGCGCGGCTTTTGGCGGCGCCTTTCACCGAAGACCCGTGGGACATGCAGGTCTGGCGCGAGACGGGGGTGCGCGTCCTCGCCCTCGAGTCGCCTTACGCCATAAGCGAGCTGCCCTACGCCTACCCGCCGCCCTTTGCGCTCTTTTGCGCGGCGAGCACGGCGCTCGCAGGTCCAAAGCAGCCGCGGGCCTGGCGCTTTTGGCTCAAGCTGCCGCAAGTCTTGGCCGACGGCGTGATGGCGCTCGCCTTCCTCGGCCTCGGCTCTGCGGGGGCGGCGGCGGCGTTGGTGGTGGCGCTCGGGCCGCCGTTCTTCCTCGTCTCGGCCTTCTGGGGGCAGTTCGACGCTTTGATCGCCTGCGCTGCGATCCTCGCGCTGCTCGCCTTGCGGCGCGAAAAATATGTCGTCGCGGGTCTTGGCTT
>CAYXQW010000162.1:0-5134 GCA_964466695.1 uncultured Bdellovibrionales bacterium | reverse complement strand
TCGTAGCCTGCGTGTGGCGCGCGGGTGGGCGGCGGCAGGCGCTTCGCTTCGTCGCGGCGTTCTTCGCGGTGGTAGCGAGCCTGGTCGCGCCCGCGCTGCTCTTCGACGCCGCGGGGTTTTGGCGCGTCATCTCCTTTCAGGCCGAGCGTGGCCCGCAGGGGATGACCCTGTGGCCGCTCGTCGCGCGCTTTGCGCCCTCCTTGGCGCACGCCGGAGACTACCTCGTCCCGGTCGCGCTGCTTTTGGGGAACGCCTGGTTGATCTTTGCAAGGAGGCGCGCCGCGAGGCTCGCTCCCTGGGAGCCAGCCGCGGGCGTGGCGCTGCTCGTGGCGCTCTTTCTCGCCACCTCCAAGGTCATAAACGAGCAGTATATTTTGTGGCTCCTCGCCCCGTTGCTCGTGATGGCGAGCCTCGGTCCGCGCGGCGCGCGGCTCATCGGGCTCGTCGTAGGGATGACCTCGGTCTACCTGGGCTTGCACGTGGCGCCAGATCTGTTGGGCGTGGCCCCGGGGTGGTGGCGCGGCGAGGTGTTCCCGCTCTATGACGTCCTCTTCGTCCTCGGGGCCATAGCCTGGGTCGGACACCTCGTGGTCGTCTATGGCCTCTTTCGTTCTTTCAGGAGAGTCTGATGTCTCTTATCGATCCGAGTTTTCGCGTGTGCGCCATCTTCGGTCACCCCGTGGCGCATTCGCTCTCGCCTGCCATCCACAACGCGGCGTTCGAGGCGCTCGGGCTGCCCTTCGTCTACGTCGCCCACGACATAGAGCCGGGCTGCGTGGGCGAGGCGATCGCCGCGGCGCGCACGCTCGGTTATCGCGGCTTGTCGATCACCATCCCGCACAAGGTTGCGGCCATCGCGCACGTCGACGAGGTCGACGAGACCGCCTTCGGCATCGGCTGCATCAACACCGTGTGGAACGAAGGCGGTCGCCTCTACGGCATGAACTCCGACGGCCAGGGCGCCATAAACGCGCTCCGTCAGGCCGGCGCCGATCCGCAGGGTGCGAGCGTGCTCGTGCTCGGCTCGGGCGGCGCGGCGCGGGCCATCGCCATGACCATCGCCATGACCGCCCGGCCGGCGAAGCTCGTGTTGCTCGGGGTCTTGCCGGACGAGCTTGCGAAGCTCGCGCACGATATCTCGCAGCGAAGCTCGGTGAGCTTGAGTTATGCGGCGTTGAATGACGAGAGCCTCGGCGCGGCCTTGCCCGCGGCGGACATCCTGCTGCAATGCACGCCCGTGGGCCAGCACCCCGATGAGGAGAGATCGCTCGTCCCCGCGCACCTCTTGCGCCCACAGCTCTTCGTGTTCGACGTCGTCTACAACCCGCGTCGCACGAAGCTCTTACGCGACGCCGAGCTTGTGGGCTGTCGCGTGGTCGAGGGCGTCGAGATGTTCATCGGCCAGGCGCTCGTGCAGTTCGAGCTTTGGACGGGGGAGAAGCCGCCGGTGGATGTCATGCGCCAGGTGGTGCGGGAGCGGCTATGAACCTCGTGCTCATAGGCTATCGCGGTACGGGCAAGAGCTGTGTCGCGCGGGCGCTCGGCTCAAAGCTCGGGCGCGAGGTGGTGGGGCTTGACGCCGAGCTCGAGCGCCGCGCCGGCATGAGCATCACCGAGCTCGTCGCGCAGCGCGGCTGGCCGGCCATGCGCGACCTCGAGGAGGCGCTCTGTCGCGAGTACGGCGCGGGCGACGAGCGCGTGATCGACTGCGGCGGCGGCGTGGTCGAGCGCGAGGCTAACCTCGTGAGCTTGCGGTCGCGCGGGCGGGTCTTCTGGCTAAAGGCGAGCGTCGCGACCATCGTCGCGCGGCTCGAAGGGGATACGAGCCGGCCCTCGCTCACGGGCACGAAGAGCTTCTTAGACGAGGTGAGCGAGGTCTTGGCGCGGCGCGAGCCGCTTTATGCGCGCTTCGCGCACGCCGCGGTCGACACTGACGGGCGTACGGTGGAGGAGCTCGCCGCCAAGATCGCAAGTTTTGAGGTGTAAGGCACTCGTTTCGGGCTTTTCTGAGGATCTCTAAGTCACTACAGTGGTTAATGATGAGCGGTACGGTGTTATCGATGCCATGGCTGTGGGACTACGCGATCGATTCCGCGAAGTTCGATGAGATCTTGTCCGGGCGCCTCTCCCTCGGGGGCCTCGATCGTGATTGGGCGGCCGTTCGGCTCATCGAGTACGCACCCTATGACGAGATCATTCGTCGGATCGGCTTTTCGGCGCTCGTGCGCGATTGGTCACGTTGGCGTGCGCGCGTGCGCGCGCCGAGCCGGCGGCGTGGGTTGGACTTCGTGGTCGAATGGATCCCTCGTCATCATAAGGAGCTTTTGCTTTAAATGAACGCCGAGCACTACGAGCATGTGCTGTATCCCTTGCAGGAGCGGGCGCTGCGCGTCGTTTTCGGCGTCGAGTCGGGGTTCTACCTCTCCGGCGGTACGGCGGCTTCACGGGGCTATTTGCGGCATCGCTATTCGGACGATCTCGATTTATTCGTAAACGATGATGCGCGCTTCGGGCTGTGGGTTGAGCGAGTCATCGCCAGGCTCAGCGAATCTTCCGACTGGACTGTCAGCGTGCTCGGAAAAGACGAGCGCTTTGCGCGGGTCATTATCACCACGCCGGCTGCTGCGCTGAAGCTAGAGATGATCAACGATGTCCCGGCGCACATCGGGGAGATCATCTGGCATGATCTGCTCGGCCGCCTCGACAGCGCCGAGAACATCCTGGCCAACAAGATCACCGCCGCGCTCGATCGACGCGAGCCCAAAGACCTCGCCGATATCTGGGGCTTCGTCTGTCGCCATGGCGCATCCCTTACGCGAGCCCTCACCGACGCCTCGAGCAAGGCGGCTGGCGTCTTCCCCGCCGATCTCGCGTGTGTCTTGTGCTCGGTCACTAAGTACGATCATAAGGCCGTGCGCTGGATAGCGTCGCCACCCTACGAACGATACCGTGCGGAGCTCGTAGGTCTGGGGGAGTCGCTCATCCTCTGATGCTCGATTGAGTGGTCGCGGCTCACGGGCACTCGCTGACCTGCCCCGCGCACAGCGCCGGGCAGCCCTCGGAGATGGTGAGCGAGAAGGTGTAGGGAGTTAGCTCGTCGCCGTCGTTGGCGCTCAGGTCGTTCACCCACACCTCGATCGTGTCGGCGCTCGTGTCGATATAGATGCAGCGCGGCGCCTCACCCGTGGCCTCGGGCCCGACGCTGCGGCTCCGCGCGGGGTTGTCGCAGGTCTTGCGGTCGCTGCACGTGGCGCCAGACAAGGTGCAAGGGGCCGTCGCACACTGGTCTTCTTCGCCGAGCTCGTCGCCGATGCTCGCGCCATAGTAGCCGCGGCTCGCCGTGATGCGCAGGTCCACCGGGCTCGCCGGCATATTGGCGGTGAGCGTGAGCCCGGCGCCTATGAGCCCTGGTACTGGCAGCGTGAAGAAGTCTTGATCGCCCTCGTAGGAGATGTAGCCCTGGACGCCGGTCACGTTCATGGTGAGCGGGTTTTGTACGCTCGCTACGAGGTTGGCGCTGGCGAAGGTGCCGACGTGGTGCACGGCGCGCATGATGGCGATGTCGGCGGTGTCGAGTGGCCGGATGACGATGTCGTAGTCTCGCTGGCCGGCGGCGAAGTAGAGGTTGCACCAGCTTAGATCGAGCGTGGGTAGACACTGTTGCGTGGCTCCGCTCGGCACATTCGAGCAAGCTCCTGCTGTTGGGTTCGCGCACGCCACGTTCATACCTTCGGACTGGATCGTGATGTACGTACCCGCTTGCGCTTCCTGGCTCAGGCTTATCCGCGCGCGGGTGGTGCTCCCCTTTACCAGGCGCCGCGGCAGGGCGCCGCCAGCCTCGGTGGTGAGGGATATGGAGGCGACGTCCGCGCTCGCGACCGCGGCCAGAGCCTGTTGAGCGTTGACGCCGCCGACCGTGGTCGTGAGCGAGGAGACGTAGTGCGCGGCCGTCGGGTTTACGTAGATTGTGCCTTGCGCCCCGGAGATCGTGTGGCCCGACGTGACGTCGGTCGTGCAGGCACTATCCGAGTATACCTGGCTCAAGCTCACGGCAGGGGTATCGCCCGAGAGATACTCCGAGAACGAGACCGCAGTCGAGCCGCTCGCTGCCGTGCCGTCCGCGTTCATGGCGAAAAGATCGATCGGATTGCAGGTGCCAACGACCGCGAGGCTGCCTGGAGCTATAGCCACGAACGCCGCGCCGCCGCCGCCTCCCGAGGTTGAGCTTACGGTAAGCTCACGTGCGTGATCGAAGAAGTTCCAGCGCTCGATGCCGGGCTCGAGCGGTCGCGCGACGAAGGCGTTGTCGGGGTCGCTGCGGTCCTCGGTGTCGGGCTCGGCCTTGTGGGTGGCGGTGAGCTGGTAGGGCACGGGGCCGTAGCCAGGGATGGCGAGCGGGGTCGCGGCTAGGTGCGTGACTAGGAGGTACATGGCGCCGTCGCCGCTCGCGAACAGGGGGAGCTGCGTGTCGATGTAGTTGGGGGATAGGCCGCCGAGCTGCGGGTCGCCGGGGCCGTCGGGCGAGGGCCTCGTGACCCACGGGGTGATGCAGGTGTGGTCTTCGAGGCATTGGCCGCCGCCCGTACAGTCGCCGCTCGTGGCGCAGCTCTGCGCGCTTTGGACGAAGACGTTGAGCTGCAACAGGTAATCCGAGGTCGTCCGCGCGTCGAGGAGGACGCGGACGAGGGCGTTGTCGCTGCCCGCGCGGTCGATGCGGTACCAGTCCTGGTCGTTCTGGGCGACGATGGTGCCCGGAGCCGGGGAGACTGTGGTGCCGGCGCTGGCGAGGCTCATGACCACGGCGTCATCGGGCGTGTCGTTGCGCAGGGCGCCCTCGTTCGTGTCCTCGCTCAAGGTTACCGTGAGGGTGTAGGGCCGCTCGAGGTCGTAGGTGCCGGCGGTGTCTGTCACGCGCACGTAGATGGGCGCGGTCGTGCTCGGCAGGACGAAGGTGGCGCGGCGCGTGTTCGTGGCGTCATTGCCGCTGCCCGTGGTGCTGACTTTGCTGCTCTCGTAGGCGAAGTCCTCTTGGTAGAGCGTGAAGGTGGGCGCGAGGGCGCTCTGCTCGGGCCAGGCAAGCTCGACGAGCGCGATGGGCGCCGTGGCGAAGCTCGGGGTGATCACGAACCAGTCG
>CAYXQW010000161.1:291-6724 GCA_964466695.1 uncultured Bdellovibrionales bacterium | reverse complement strand
CGGGATTACCTATTTAAACCTAAATGGTAACCAAGTCGAAGACCTTTCGCCTCTTTGCGGCCTTATGAGCCTCGCGTCTTTGCACCTCATCAGCAACCGACTCGATGATCTAGGCCCGCTTCTCTCTCTGGCTGACGCCGATATCGGGGCTCTCGAGAGGTTGGTTATCTTCGCGCCCAACTCATCGAACGAGCTTATCTTTGAGCAAATCGAGGCGCTCCGTGAGCTCGATGTCAACGTGTGTATAGCGAGCTACACCAATTCTTGTTACTCCCTCATCGGCATTGTCGGTCGCTAACGGCCTGCGGCGGAATAAATCGATAGAGCTTGAGTGATGTATCGTCGACCAAAACGAGCGAGTTATTCCACCGCAGGCCCTTAGTCTTCGGCGTCCAGGATCTTGCCCGGGTTCAATATCCCCCGCGGGTCGAGGGCCCTCTTCATGGCGCGGAGCAAGTCGAGCTCAGCGTCCGTGCGTGAGTATGGAAGATAGGCCTTCTTGAGCAGCCCGATGCCGTGCTCGGCCGAGATGCTGCCGCTCCACTTGCGCACGAGCGTGAACACCGCGTGGTCGACCTCGCGGGTCTTTTTATGGAAGTCGGCAGGATCGAGCGCCGGTGGCTTCATGACGTTCACGTGGAGGTTGCCGTCGCCGATGTGCCCGAAGAGGCAGACCTCGAAGTCGGGATAGCGCGCGGCCATGAGGGCGCAAAGCTCGGTCGTAAACCCCTCGAGGTTGGCGAGCGGCAAGGCGATGTCGTTCTTGTGCGGCAGGTGCTCGCGCGCGAGGCTCTCGCCGATGCCCTCGCGCAAGGCCCAGAGCGCCGCGGCCTGGCTCTGGCTCTGGGCGAGGGCGCCGTCTTCGATGAGCCCGCGCTCGAACATGCTCGCAAGCCAGGTCTCGAGCGCGCCCACGTCGGCGTCCTCTAGTTCCATGAGAACATAGTAGGGGGACGCGCTCTCGAGGGGCGCGGGCACCTTGCGGTGCGAGAGGACGTGGGCGAGCGAGGCGGCGTCTATGAGCTCGTAGGCGGCGATGACAAAGTCGGTCGCGCGCAGCGCGCGAAAGAGCTGCAACACCGCCGCGAGGCTCGACGCGGCGAAGAGGCCGACGTCGAGTCGCCGCGGCAGGCGCACGAGCTTGAGCGTGGCCTCGGTGATGATGCCGAGCGTGCCCTCGGTGCCGATGAACAACTGGCGCAGATCGAAGCCCGTGTTGTTCTTCTCGAGAGCGCCGTTGAGCTCGAGCACCTCGCCCGCGGCGGTCACCACCTGGAGGCCGAGCACCCACTGCCGCGTGAGCCCGTAGCGGATGACCTTCACGCCGCCCGCGTTCGTGGCGATGTTGCCACCCACCTGGCTCTGGCCCTTGGCCGAAAAGTCGATCGGCCAGCCGAGGCCGAAGGGAGCCGCGTGTTGATGCACGGCCTCGGTGACGGCGCCGGCCTGCACGCGCACGCACTGGGCCATGACGTCCACCTCACCGAGCGCGCGCATGCGCTCGAGCGAGAGCACGAGCTCGCCGTTTGCGGCTACGGCGCCCGCGGCGAGGCCCGTCCTGCCGCCCGAGGGCACCACTGGCTGGCGATGCTCGAAGCAGAGCCGCATGAGCCTCGCCACCTCCTCGGTCGAGCGCGGCCAGGCGACGGCGCAAGGCGACGGGGGGTAGAGGCGCGTCCAGTCGCGGCCGTATTCGATGAGCTCCGTAGGCTCGGTGGTGAGAAAGTCCGCGGGGAAATCAGCGCGGAGCCTTTTTGCGAGCGCTTCGGGGATGGGGTGCTGCATGCGTGACTCTTACCAGTAGTGATGCACGAGGGGGCGAAGGTCGCGCTCATAGAGCGCGGCGATGCGCGCCATGAGGGCGGGGTCGAGCGGCGCGAGGTCGGCCGCGGCGACGTTATCTTCCACCTGCTCTTTTCGCTTCGCGCCGGGGATGGCGCAGGTGACGGCGTCGTGCATCAAGATCCAGCGCATGGCGAGCTGCGCCATGGACATCCCCGGGGGCAGGAGCGCGCGCAGCTCCTCTACGGCCAAAAGCCCGCGCTCGAGCGGGATACCCGAGAAGGTCTCGCCGCGGTCGAAGGCCTCGCCGTTGCGGTTGAAGGCGCGGTGGTCGTCGGCCGCGAACTTGGTCTCGCGCGTGATCTTGCCCGCGAGCAGCCCCGAGGAGAGCGGCAGGCGCGCGAGGATCCCGACGCGCCGTCGCGCCGCCTCTTTGAAGAAGAGCTCGGCTGGCCGCTGGCGAAACATATTGAATATAATCTGCACCGTCTGCACACCGGGATACTCGATGGCCTTGAGCGCCTCCTCGACCTTCTCCACGCTCACGCCGTAGTGACGGAGCTTGCCGGCCGCGACGAGGTCGTCGAGCACGCCGAAGACCTCGGGCCTGTAGAAGACCTCGGTGGGCGGGCAGTGGAGCTGCAAGAGATCGATGGCCTCGACCTCGAGGTTTATGAGGCTCCGCTCGACGAAGGCCGTCAGGTTGGCGCGGTTGTAGCCGTCGGCCGTATGTGGGCTCAGGCGACGCCCGGCCTTGGTGGCGACGTAGATGGTCTCGCGGCGCTCCTTGCGCAACCTCGCGGCGAGGCGCTCGCTGCGGCCGTCGCCATAAACGTCGGCCGTGTCGATGAAGTTGACGCCGAGATCGACGGCGCGGTGCAGCGCGGCGAGAGACTGGCTATCGTCGACCTCGCCCCAGGTGCCGCCGATGGCCCACGCGCCAAAGCTGATGGTCGAGACCTTCCATCCGGTGCGGCCGAGCTCTCGTGTCTGCATGGTGATGCCTCCTGGGTTTGGTTTGTGGCTCTCTTACACGGCGCGCGTCATGGACGCCAAGCCACCTCGCTGCTATCTCACGAGCATGAGCCAAGTAGACTCGACCAACGTCAGCGCGACCTTGAGCCAGTGGGTTTTGGCCGATGGTCTCGAGCTCGTGTGCGATCTCAGCGCGAGCTCGGGCGCTTATCTGCACGACTCCAAGACCGGCAAGGACTTCTTGGACTTCTTCGGCTTCCACGCGTCGAGGCCGCTTAGCTTCAACCACCCGCGCCTCTCTTCGCCCGCGGCGCGCGAGCGACTCGCGCGGGCGGCCGTCCACAAGCCCTCGAACGGTGACGTCTACACGGTCGAGTACGCGCGCTTCGTCGATCTCTTCGCGAAGGTGCCGCTCGGCGGCGAGTTCGCACACCTGTTCTTCGTCGAGGGCGGAGGCGTGGCCGTAGACAACGCCTTGAAGGCCGCCTTCGACTGGAAGCATCGCAAGAACGCCGCCGCCGGCCGAGGCGACCGCGGCTCGCAGATAATCTCGTTTACGCGCGCGTTTCATGGTCGCACGGGGTACGCGCTGTCGGTGACGGACAGCGCCGACGAGCGCAAGCTGCTGCACTTCCCGCGCTTTGCGTGGCCCAAGGTGACCTCGCCGGTGCTCTGCTTTCCATGCGACGACGACGCCCGCGCGCGCGCCGCGGCGCTCGAGCGGCAGGCCCTACGCGAGCTCGATGAGGCCTTCGCGGCGAGCCCCGACGACATCGCCGCCATCATCATCGAGCCCATCCAAGGAGAGGGCGGCGACAACTACTTCTCCGGGGAGTTTTTGCGAGCGCTGCGCGAGGTCTGCTCTGCGCGCGAGTGCCTCCTCATCTTCGACGAGATCCAGACCGGCTTCGGCGCCACCGGCAAGTGGTGGGATTGGCAACACCACGGCGTAAAGCCCGACCTCCTCTGCTTCGGCAAGAAGGCCCAGGTATGCGGCTTCGCCGCCACGACGCGCCTCGACGAGGTGGACTCGGTCTTCAAGGTGCCCTCGCGCATCTCCAGCACCTGCTCGGGCAACTTCACGGACATGGCGCGCGCGACCTTGGTGATCGAGGCCATCATCGAAGATGAGCTCTTACGTAACGCCGAGGAGATGGGCGGCTATCTCCTGCGGTTGCTCCGCGAGCAAGCCGAGGCGTGGCCGGCGCTCGGCAACGTCCGCGGCAGAGGGCTATGGGCTGCCTTCGACGTCGCCACGACCGCGGATCGAGACGCGCTCCTTTGCGCCTGCTTCGAGGAGGCGCTCCTAGTCTTCCCTTGCGGCGCACGCGGTGTCAGGTGGCGGCCCGCGCTCGACATCGACGCCGACGCCATCGCGCGCGCCGCGGCAGCGCTCGAGGCGGCGCTCGGGCGCATATACGGGAAAGGTCTTGCGAGATGAACAGAGCCAAGGTCTGTGTGGCCGGCGCCAACGGGCGCATAGGTCGGCGCGTGGTCGCCATGTTGCGCGATCATAGTGCGCTCGAGATCGGGGCGCTCCTCGAGCGCGAGGAGAGCGCTTTTTCCGACGGAGGCGACGACGCCGTGATCGCGACGAGCGATCCTACGCGCGCGCTCGCCGAGGTCGAGGTCTTGATAGACTTCTCGGCGCCGGCCGCGGCGGCGAAGCTCGCGCCGCTGTGCGCCGCGCACAAGGTCGCCTATGTCGTGGCGTCCACGGGGTTGTCGCCCATAGACGAGGAGGCGCTCGACGCGGCGGCGCGGCAAGTACCGGTGTTGCAGGCGGCCAACTTGAGCCTCGGGGTCAACGTGCTGCTCGAGCTCGTCCAGAGCGCGGCGCGCCGGCTCCCCGCGTTCGAGGTGGAGATCTCCGAGATCCATCACCGGCACAAGAAGGACGCCCCGAGCGGCACGGCGCTCTTGCTCGGCAAGGCGGTGATGCAAGGCCGCGGTCCCTTGCGCGAGGTGCGCGGTCGCGACGGCATCACCGAGCCCCGCGCCAAAGACGAGCTCGGCTACGCGGCCTTGCGCGGCGGCGAGGTCGCGGGCGAGCACACGGTGTTCTTGTTCGGGGACAGCGAACGCTTGGAGCTCACGCACCGCGCCACGAGCCCGGACATCTTCGCCCACGGCGCCCTGGTGGCCGCGGCGTGGCTTCGAGGTCGCGGCCCCGGGCGCTACACCATGCGCGATGTGCTCGGCGTGTGAGCCCACCGCGAGCGTCGCCCTCGGGGGGAACCTCGGCGACGTGCTCGCGACCTTTACGCGCGCGCTCGCGACCATGCCCGAGCACGGGATAGAGGTGCGCGCCGTCTCTGGCGCCTACCGCACGCGCGCCGAGGTGCTCGACCCTCGTGATGATGACATGCCCGACTACTGGAACGCGGCTTGCACCGTGACGACGGCGCTCGACCCGCACGCGCTCCTTGGCGCGCTGCACGCGATCGAGGAGCGCTTCGGCCGCGTGCGACGTGAGAGGTGGGCGGCGCGCACGCTCGATCTCGATCTCCTCACCTACGGCGACCTTTGTCTTGGCGACGCGCGCCTCTTCGTGCCGCACCCGAAGCTCGGCGACCGTCTCTACGTGCTGCGGCCGCTCGTCGAGATCGCCGCCGGCATGATCGTACCCCCGGAAGGCCTGAGCGTAACGCAGCTCCTCGCACGACATAAAGACCAGGACGACGGCATATTGGAGTGTCGGTCAGGCTGGCGCTGTCGAGTGTAAGGGCCCGGCGCGAATTGGGCTTGCGTCTTATGGCTCGCTCTATTACGGTGCGCGCCTTCGGGACCGAGAGTCACTTCAGAGCCGCGAGCTTTAAGGAGTCAATAGATATGTCGAAGGTGATTCACCTTTCCGACCATGCGCACAACAACGCCAAAAATTTCTGCAAGCAAAATGGGTTGAAGATGAGCGACTGGGTGGCCGACCTCATCGCCGATGCCATCATCAACAACCGCGTCGATCCACGCACCACGCCGCAAGCGCCACCTCCGCCCGTCGTCGCCGCGCACGTCTCATCTCCGGCGGCCATTGTCGCGGGGCCTTCGAAGAAGAGGCTCGAGCGCGTGGAGGACCGAGCGGCGCACGTCGATGATCTGCCGCCGTGGGCGGCGCCGCCATTTTGGGCAGGCAAGCAAGACAATAATAAGTAAGCTTAGGTGTCGTTCGCGCCGGGGTGGCGAAATTGGTAGACGCTGGGGACTTAAAATCCCTTGGGTAACCGCCCGTGCGGGTTCGATTCCCGCCCTCGGCACCAATAAATTCCCACGAGCGCGCTACTTGCGCGCCGCGGCTTGCTCGGCCTGCACCGCTGTGATGACGATGGTGAAGATGATGTCCTCGACCAGGCAGCCGCGGCTGAGGTCGTTGACGGGCTTGTTGAGCCCTTGCAGCATCGGGCCGATGCTCACCACGTTGGCGCTGCGCTGCACCGCTTTGTAGGTGACGTTGCCGGCGTCGAGGTCGGGGAAGATGAACACCGTGGCCTTGCCGGCCACGCTCGACTTCGGGGCCTTTTGCCGCGCGACGTTGGGCATGACCGCCGCGTCGTACTGCAAGGGGCCGTCGATGGCGAGGTCGGGACGCAGCTTTTGCGCGAGCTCGGTGGCGAGCTTGACCTTCTCTACGCCCTCGCCCGTACCGCTCGTGCCGGTGGAGTAGGAGAGCATGGCCACC
>CAYXQW010000161.1:0-281 GCA_964466695.1 uncultured Bdellovibrionales bacterium | reverse complement strand
GATGGCCGTGAAGAAAAAGAGCGCGGTGTTGTACGGGATGCCGAAGGCCTGGGCAGAGTCGGCGCTCTGGATGGCGATGTCGGCGAGCTGCTCGGCGGTGGGGCTCGGGTTTACGGCGCAGTCGCCGAAGACGAGCACCTGATCTGGCAGGCACATGAAGAACACGCTCGAGACGAGCTTGCTCCCGGGCACGGTCTTGATGAGCTGCAAGGCGGGCCTGATCGTGTGCGCGGTGGTGTGCACCGCCCCCGAGACCAGCCCGTCGGCCTCTCCCTGCGCCA
>CAYXQW010000160.1:3321-6747 GCA_964466695.1 uncultured Bdellovibrionales bacterium | reverse complement strand
AGGCCGAGGAGCCAGACCTCGCCGCGCGCTTTGGTAAGCCTGCGCTGCGCCACACCTCGCACACGGATCGCCTGGCGCTCGCGGCGGCGGCCGACGCCATCGCCGAGGCCCGCCTCGATCCCGAGCTACGGCGTAAGACCGCCGTCTTCGTCGGCGCGAGCTGTGCCGGCATGGCCGAGGTAGAGGACGCCCTGGCGCGCGGCGCGGCGCTCGGGCTCGACGAGTACCTGCCCTTCGCCATGTGGTCCACCTCACGCGTGCTCGCGCGCGTGCTCGGCCTCGGCGGGCCTCGCGCCACCTACATGACCGCGTGCAGCTCCGCGGCCCACGCCCTCGGCATCGCCGCCGTGCGCCTCCGTCGCGGCGAGCTTACCTGCGCCATCGCCGGCGGCGCCGAAGGACTCTCGCGGCTGACCCTGGCCGGGTTCGGCGCCCTCGGCATCCTCGACCCCGAGGGCGCGCGCCCCTTCGCCGCCGACCGCGCCGGGCTCACCCTCGGCGAGGGCGCGGCCTTCTTCGTGCTCGAGACGCGTGCCAACGCGCAACGACGCGGGGTTACACCTCTCGCCGTCTTGGCGGGCTATGGCACCACGACCGACGCGCATCACATGGTGCACCCGCGACCCGACGCGCGCGGCGCGGTGCGCGCCATCGAAGCCGCGCTCAAAGACGCCGGGCTCTCGGCGGATGACATCGACTACGTGAACGCCCACGGCACGGCCACCCTGCAAAACGACACCGTCGAAGCGCTGGCCCTGCGCGAGGTCTTCGGCGAGCGCCCGCTCCTCCTCTCCTCCTCGAAGTCCATGCTCGGCCACACCCTGGGCGCCGCCGCCGCGCTCGAGGCTGCGGCGGTCGTGCTCGGCATGCAAGGAGGATTCATCCCGCCGAACCCGGGCGTCGGCGCGCCGATGGCCGAGCTCGGGTGCTTGCACCTCGTGCGTGAGACCATACCGAGCGCGCCGCGGGCCGTGCTCTCAACCTCCTTCGCCTTCGGCGGCAACAACGCCGCGCTGATCTTGACCGCCCCGGACCTCGCGCCGCGGCGCACGCGCGCCCGGAGATCTTCGCGCCACGAGGTGGCGATAAGCGGGGCGGCGATCGCGTGCGCGCGCGGGGTGGCCTGCGACGCACGCGCGATCAAAGCCCTCCTCGACGCGCCGAACGCGGCGCGCCTCGACGCGACCGCCATCATCGGCGCGCGCGCCGCGCGGCGCATGGACAAGCTCTCGGCGAAGGTCGCGGCGATCTGCGTCCTGGCCCGCGCGGCGGCGGGGGTCTCAGGCGAGCTCGGCGTCGGGCTCGGCACGGCCTTCGGCAACCTCGATGGCACCGCGGACTTCCTCGCGCGCCTCTTCGACAAGGGTCCGGCCTTGGTGAGCCCGCTCGACTTCCCGAACCTCGTCCACAACGCCGCCGCCGGGCACGCGGCCATCGTGCTCGGGGCCGAAGGGCCGAGCCTCGCGGCGAGCGAGGCGGAGCTCTCGGCCGACGAGGCCTTCGCGGTGATGCTCGAGAAGGTGCGCGAAGGCGAGCTTTTGACCGCGCTCGCAGCCGGCGCCGATCTCGAGTCTGCGAAGCTCACCGCGGCCTACGACATGATCGATCGCGCGATGCATACGCGCTCTGTGCAAAAAAGCGTGGTCGCGGCGCTCGTGCTCGAGCGCGAGGCGGCGCTCGTTGCGCGCGGCGCGACCCCGTGGGCCAGGGTCATCTGCTCGCGCGCCGGCTCCACCCCGAGCGCGGCGGTCTTGCCATGCCTCGCCCCCGGGGTCGCGATCGACCTGTGGCTGCGCGGCAAGAGCGAGCACCTCGCCGATCGTTACGAGGAGGAGGCCGCCCGGCTGCTGCCAGGCGTCGAGATCATCTGCGCCCGCGCGCTCCTCGGCCCCGCGGCGGGAGGCGGCGTCGCGGTGCTCGCCCTGGCGGCGGCGCTCGTGCACGAGCTTCGGGCGCGCACCGTGCTCGTGACCTCGGTGACGCGCGAGGGGCAAAGCCGCGCGACGCTCCTCGGCCGCGCCTTGCCGAATCCTCAAACCCGAGGCATGTAAGCGCATGCCCGTACGCGCTTCACTTAACCCACATGTGCTCTTTTGCCTTTTGTCTGCGCTCTCGGCGTGCGACGGCGGCGAGCGCGACCTCCCCGCGGGGAGCGCCTGCGGCGACGATGCCAAGTGCGGCGCGGGGCTCGCGTGCGACGGCGGCTTCTGCCGGGCCTTCTGCTACACCGACGACGACTGCGAGCAACAGACGCATCACTGCGAGCATGGGCTCTGCCGGCCCGGCACGGCCTATTTTTGTGGCAACGGCAGGCTGTACGGCGAGGAGCTTTGCGACGACGGCAACGTCTACGACAACGATGGCTGCAGCGCCGCCTGCCTTATCGAAGAGGGATGGGCCTGCTTTGGCGAGCCCTCTTTCTGCACGCCGCTCTGCGGCAACGGCCAAAGGCGGGGCAGCGAGCAGTGCGACGACAACAACAACAGCGATGGTGATGGTTGCAACTCCCGCTGCGAGATAGAGCCGCAGTGGACGTGCGCGGGTGAGCCCTCGGGGTGCATACGCATCCTCACCTTGAACCCGGCGGAAGAGGTCTACACGAACGGCACGATCGAGCTTTCGGCCACGGTGCGCGACGAGACGATAATCGCGGTGGTCTTCCTCTGCGACAACGAGGTGGTCGCGAGCGTGGCCGCGCCTTATCGCTACTCCTTCGACACCACCGCGCTCGCAGAGGGGCCGCACTCGATCCAGGCCCAGGCGGTCTCGGCGCGCGGGACGATGTACAGCTTGATCTCGCCGATAGTGGTCGACCGCACCCCACCTGTCGTGATCGAGCAACGACCCGCGCCGCCGCGAAGCGATCAGGCGGCCTTCGACGACGTGCTCGCGCTCGTCTTCTCCGAGCCGCTACGCCCGGGATTCGAGATCGCCGTGACCTCCGACTGCGCCACCTACGATCCCGACCTCTCGAGCGACGGCACCACTTTGACCTTGGGCTGCATCGACCGCCTGTCCTCCGATGAGCCCTGTGGGGTCTCGGTCACGCTCACGAGCGAGCTCAAAGATCGCGCCGGCAACGGCTTCGTCGAGAGCACCTACACCTGGACGATCGAAGACTGGTTCGCGGTCGGCCCCGCAATCGACGCCATTCTCTCCGGCTATGACCTGGCGGTCCTCCCTGGCGGCGCTCCGCTCCTGGTCTACGCGGAGGCCGCGCCCGGCGACACCGCCCGGGTGAAGGTCAGAAGGTGGGACGGCGAAGCCTGGGTCGCGGTCGGCGCCGATCTCGGCACGAGCGGCAGCTACCAAAGCCCCGTGATCGACAGTGACCCAACGAGCAAGATCTACGTCGCCTGGATCGACACCTCCACCTCGCCGGGGGTGATCAATGTCATGGCCACCAACGACGGTGCCTTCACGGCC
>CAYXQW010000160.1:2484-3311 GCA_964466695.1 uncultured Bdellovibrionales bacterium | reverse complement strand
ATCCCCAACCCATCACTACCTTCGAAGCCTACGGGACAATCTACACCGCCTCTCCGCATAAGCTCGCGCTCGCGGTCACCCCCGCGGGCGTACCCTGGCTCGCGTGGGCGGACAATCAAACGCCGTCGAGCCAAAACGCCGGGAGCTGTGCGCAGTTCTTCGACATAGGGGTAGCGCAGTGGACCCTGGCCCTCTGCGAAGTCTTGCACTACGGCCACGAGGTCGCGATCTCCGTGCTCAACGAGGACACGCCGGTGTTCGCGTATGACTACGCCGACGAGTCGGGCCTCTTCGCCAGAGCGATCCCCGGATACGGCACCTCTTCTCTCGCCACAAATCCGAGCGACACGGGCATCTCGCCCGCCCTCGTAACGAGCGCCTGCGGGACGGCCATCGCCTGGCAAGAGCGCCGCGATGATGGTTGGGCCGTGCGCGCGCAGTTCTACGACGGCGCCAACTGGGTGCCGATTAGCGAGGTCGCGACCGTGGCTGAAACTACCTATATCACGGCGCCGGCGGTGGCCTTCGATCGCCAAGGCCGCGCGGTGGTCGCGTGGGGCGATTACGAAAGGGGATTCTTCGTGCATCGCTTTAACAACGGCGGCTGGGAGCCCATGAGCGCGCAACTTGGCAGTCTGCCTTTCGGTGATCCGGTCTTGAAGAACAGCCCCGATTGCCAGGAGCTCTTCATTGCCTTCCATGACGGCGGCGGCTTGCGCGTCATGCGGCTCAATCAGTAGGCGCCCTGCCCCTCATGTTGGATCTTTGCGACCTCGCCAAGGCCTACGCTGGCCGCTGTCTCTTTCGCGGTCTCTCTTTGCGCCTCG
>CAYXQW010000160.1:0-2474 GCA_964466695.1 uncultured Bdellovibrionales bacterium | reverse complement strand
CTCGGGCTCGTCGGCCCAAACGGGGCGGGCAAGACCACGCTCTTGCGGATCATCGCGGGCGAGGAGCCCGCGGACGAGGGCGTGGTGGGCTTCGCGCGGGGCTTGCGCCTCGGCTACCTGCCGCAGGAGGCGGCGCGAAAGGCCGGGGTCACGGTGCTCGCGCGCCTGCTCGACGGTCGCGCAAAGCTCGTGAGCATGGGCGAAGAGCTCGAGCATATCGCCGCGCGGATGAGCGAATCCTCGCCGGAGGAGGCCGCCGCCTTGTCGCTTCGCCACGCCGAGCTCTCGGCGGAGTACCGGCACCGCGGCGGCCCCGAGCTTCGCGGCCGCGCTCGTGAGATCTTACGCGGCCTCGGCCTTGGCGAAGAGGACGAGGGTCGAAGCCTCGAAGCCCTCTCTGGCGGCATGGCCATGCGCGTCGAGCTCGGGCGGCTCTTGCTGTCTGCACCCGATCTCTTGCTGCTCGACGAGCCCACCAACCACCTCGACATGGCGAGCCTCGACTGGCTCGAGGACTTCCTCTTAAGCTACCGCGGCGCCTGCGTGGTGGTGAGCCACGATCGCTACTTCTTAAATCGCATGGTCAAGAGCGTGGCCGAGCTCTCGCCGCGCGGGCTGCTCGTCTTTTCCGGCAACTACGACGATTACCTCGTGGCGCGCGACGAGCTCATGGCGAGGCTCGCCGAGGAGCGCGACGCGACTAGGCGACAGATGGCCGAGCTGCAACAGTTCGTAGACCGCTTCCGGGCCAAGGCGAGCAAGGCGCGCCAGGCGCAGAGCCGAGTGAAGCAGATCACGAAGCTCAAGAGTGAGCTTACAAAAGCCGAGCTACGAGCGCCGCCTCCGCGCAGCACGCGGCGCGTAAAGCTCGACCTCGATCCCCCGGCGCGCTCGGGCGACACGGTGGCAGAGCTCTCCAAAGTGAGCAAGCGCTTCGGTGACAAGGAGATCTACCGCGAGGTGGACTTCGTCATCAGGCGCAAGGAGCGGGTCGCGCTCGTGGGCGAGAACGGCGCGGGCAAGTCGACGCTGCTCAAGATCCTCGCGGGCGTGCTCGCCCACGACGGCGGCGAGCGCCGCCTCGGGCACAACGTGGAGACGTACTACTTCGCCCAGCATCAAAGCGAGGCCCTCTGTGCCGAGCGCACGGTGCTCGAGGAGCTGAGGGCCCTCTTGCCGCTCGCCGAGGAGACGCGCGTCCGCGGCATCCTCGGGGCGTTCCTCTTCTCGGGCGAGGCGGTCGACAAGAAGGTCGCGGTGCTCTCGGGCGGCGAGAAGAGCCGCCTCGTGCTCGCGAAGATGCTCGCGCGGCCCGCGAACTTCCTCTTGCTCGACGAGCCCACCAACCACCTCGACCTGCCCGCGCGCGACGTGGTCGAGGGCGCCCTCGCCGCCTTCGAGGGCACCATCTGCTTCATCAGCCACGACCGCTACTTCATCGACCGCGTCGCGACCTCGGTGGTGGAGGTCGCGCCCGGCGGTCGCCTCACCCCCTACGCCGGCGACTACGGCTACTACCTCTGGAAAAAGCAACAGGAAGAAGGCGCGACCACGCGCGCGGCGGCCACGGTCGCGCGCGAAGAGCGACCGAGCGCGCGGGCAAGCGAGCGCGAGGCGAAGAAGGCCACCGAACGTGAGCTACGCCGGCGCGAAAAAGAGGCGAACCGCATCGAGGCCGAGATCGCGCGCGTCGAGGCGCGCCTCGCCGCCGTCGATCACGAGCTCTGCGACCTCGCCACCTGTGGGCGCCTCGAGGAGCTCACCGCGCTTACGCGCGAGCGCTGTGAGCTCGAAGAGAGCCTGCCCGCGCTCTACGACGCGCTATAGCCCGAGCTTCTCGAGCGTTACCGTTCAGGGGGTCCCGCCCGGCGCGAGAAATTCTCCAGCTTTTATCGAGCGTTTTGGGCGCGCCTCTGCGGACCCCCTGGCCCCCACGCTCAGGACTGGCAAAGCCAGATCCTTCGCGTCTACGCCTACTTACAGCCGTTTTCGCGATACCCTCCGTGAACGCTTACTCTCGAGCTTTTCGTAGAGCGTGCGCAGCCCGATGCCGAGCAGCTCGGCGGCGCGCTTGCGGTGGCCGCCGGTCATGGCGAGGGCGCGCGCGATGGCGCGCTTTTCGATCTCGCGCAAGGTGCCGTCGAGCTCCACGCTCTTGGTGCTCTCGATAAGACCGCTCATGCCGACCTCATCGATCACGTCGCGGTCGGCGAGGATGGCCGCGCGCTCGAGCGTGTTACGCAGCTCGCGCACGTTGCCGGGCCAGGGGGCCGAGAGGAGCTTGGCCGCCGCGCGCTCGCCGAGCTTGAGCCCGGGGCGCGAGAGCTCGGCGGCGATCTTGGCGAGCAGGTGCACAGCCAGCGGCAAGATGTCGCGCGGGCGCTCGCGCAGAGGCGGCAGGCGCACGGGGAACACCGCGAGGCGGTGCAAGAGATCGAGGCGGAAGCGCCCGTCACGGACGTCGCGCTCGAGGT
>CAYXQW010000159.1:0-6778 GCA_964466695.1 uncultured Bdellovibrionales bacterium | reverse complement strand
GAGCAAGAGCCGCGACGATATCGAGTCATCAACCACCAAGAGCCGCGACTGACTGGCCACCGCCGTCGCTTGCCCCTTGCCGAACGAAGAAGAGCCACGTCTACCGACCATATCGAAGACCTGTCTGACATCGAGAGCCAAAGCCAAAGAACCATCGGCGAGCACCACCACGCCGTTGGTGAGCGGGAGCGCCGGCACGTTCCACGGCAAGCTCCGCACCACCACCTCTTGCTCGCTCACGACCTCGTCGACCACGAGCGCCACCTCGCCCTCGCGCCGGCTGATGGTCACGATGTGGAGCTTGCCTTGAGCCTTGCCGCTCTTGCGCCCGAGGAGCTGCCGCAAGACCACGAGCGGCACGGGATCCTCGTCGGGCAACGCCAAGACCGAGGCCCCGTCGACCACGCTCACCTCCGAGCTCGCCACCACCGAGGTGCGGGACACCGCGTCGATCGGCAGCGCGTAGAGCGCGTCATTACAGCGCACGAACAGGACGCGCGACGACAAGGTGGTGATGGGGACATTGACCGTGAAGGCCGCGCCCATAAGCGCCGAGCGCGCCGCGAGCGTGACGTTGCCGCCGAGCTTCTCGACGTTGCTCTTGACGACATCGAGCCCCACCCCGCGACCGCTAACGTTGCTCACCTCGAGGGCGGTGGAGAAGCCCGGCTGAAAGACGAGCTCGAGCTCCTGCCGCTCGGTGAGCAAGGCGCTCTCCTCGCGCGTCACGATGCCCTTCGCGATGGCGCTCGCGACGATGGCGCGCGCGTCGAGCCCGCGGCCGTCGTCGCTCACCTCGAGACCGACGGTGCCGCCTTGCACGACCGCGCGCAGGTGGACGCTCCCGCTCGCAGGCTTGCCGAGGCGCTCGCGCTCCTCGAGGGCCTCGATGCCGTGCCCGACCGCGTTGCGTAAGAGGTGCATCAAGGGATCGCGCAGCTCGTCGAGGACGTCCTTGTCCACCTCGACGTTGCCCACGTCCACGGTGAGCTCCGCCTTCTTGCCGAGCTCGGCCGCGCTCTCGCGCACGATGCGCCGCCACACTGGCCCGAGCGCCGAGAGCGGCATCATCCGCACGCTCTTCATCGCGTCGGCGAAGGTGGTCGAGAGCTGACTGAAGTCGAGCAGCTCGCGCCGGTCGGCGTTCTGCATGGCGCGCTGCCGCTTCACGTAAGGGGCCGCGCGCTCCGCGAGCCCGGCGTCACGAAACAAGACCCGCAGCTCCGTGAGGGCGTCTTGGCTCTCCTTGTGCCGCGCGCGCATCCGCGCGAGCGCGATCCACATCTCGCCCACGAGCGCCATCAGGCTGTCTAGGCGCGTGACGTCGACACGCACGGTGCCCTTCGACTTCTTCGCGCGCCCCTTCGTCTCCTCGGGGCGGCGCGCCCGCGCGGCCGCCTCACCCTGCGAGGCGACGGGCTGCGCCTGCAAGCCCGCGATCTGGATCATGCGCGCGAGCACCTCGTCGGTCTCCTCGTCGCCGGCCTGTCGATCCACGACCGCCTGCATGACCGACACCGCCTCGAGCACGATGTCGAAGATGGCCTCGCTCACCTCGATCTCTTCCGCCTCTACCCGGCGCAAGACATCCTCGAAGGCGTGGGCGATGCGCGCGATGCCGTGCACACCCACGGTAGCCGCGGAGCCCTTGAGGTTGTGGGCGGTGCGCTTCATAGCGTCGAGCAGCGCTACCCGCTCCTCGCCGCGCACCGCGCGCAGCTCCGCCATGCCCTGCGCCAGCTTATCGAGGAGCTCGTGCGCCTCCTCGCCGAACACCTGCATCACCATATCGAGCTCGTCGTTCATGACCGCACCTCCCGCGGCGCGATACGCATGCCGTCTATGAGCTCGTCGAGGCCGAGCACGGTGACGAGATCCCGGGTGGTGAGCAAGACCGGGTGGCCGCGACGCTTGCCGAGCTCCACGAACGCCTCGGCGATCTCGTCACGACGGATATCGCGAAAGCCGAGCACCCCGCGCACCGTGAGGCCGAGAAGACCGCGCTCGCCCTTGACCACCGCGAGGAAGGCGCGCTCGAGCCGCGCGCCGCTGCCGAGGCCGAGCCAGCGCTCGAGATCGATGGCGGTCATGACCACGCCGCGCACGATGGTGAGCCCGAGCACCCACTCGGGCGTGCCGGGCAGGGGCGTCACGGGCGGCAGGCGAACCAGCCGCTCGAGCGACACCACCGGCAACCCGAAGCGCTCCTCGCCCACCTGCACCACGGCCACCGTGGTCTCGATCGGCGACTCGTCCGCGCGCGACAACAAAGACGCCACACGGCGCGCGCGCTCGTCCAAGACGCTCTGCGCGCTCACCGAAACCTTCGCCTCGTCATTCACCACGAGCCTCCATGCGCCTCACCCGCGAATAAACTTGTGCAGCGACTCCCCGGTGTCACGCAACAATAAAATCGACTGCTCGAGCTGCTTGACCACGGAGGCGTTATCAGATCCCGCCTGCTGGATGTTCTGCATCCCCGCGACGATCTGCTGCACCCCGGCGGCCTGCTGCACCGCCGACCCCGCGATCTGACGCGACCTGTCGGCCGCCGTATCGAGCACGCCGCCGAGCTGCTTCAACACCACGTTGATCGACGACATGATCTCCCGGCCGCGCTCGGTGCGCCTTATGGCCTCGCGCACCTGCGACGTGGCCTCCTTGCTCTGCTCGGCGAGGCTCCGCACCTCGGCCGCCACCACCGCGAAGCCCTTGCCATAATCGCCGGCCTTCGCCGCCTCGATGCTCGCGTTCACCGCGAGCAGGTTCGACTGCTCGGCAAGCTCGTTGATGGTATCTATCACCTCCACCGTGTCGGCGATGAGATCCATGATCTTCATCCCCTCGCCGGCCGCCTCCTGCCCCGCGGTGCCGCGCTCCACGGCCTCGGTGGCCACCTTGACCACGCTCTGCGCCGCCTCGTTCGCGACCTGTGTGGTCTGGTTTAGCTCCTCGGCCGTCGCCGTCACCTGCGAGACGCTCGCGGCGAGCTCCGAGGACGAGGCCGCAGCCTGCGAGGCCGCGCTCGAAAGCTGCGTAGTGCTCGAGATCAAAGTCTGCACCGCCGTGGTGACGCGCCGGAAGACCAGCCGGTGCACCGTGACGATACCAAAGACCGCGGCTACGCTGCCGAGAGCAAGCGCGAAGCCGAGATCGGAGGCCCCGAAGCCCTTGTTGCCGACCCAAAACGCGGCGAACACGATCAACAGATAAGCCGCCATCTGGATGAGGATGAGCTTGAGCCCGAGGCCCCGCCGCAAGATCGCGAACAACAGCAGCGAAACCGTACCTGCGGCAATCAGCTCGATGATGATCATCTTGGTGACGTCGGACATGCTCACGAGACCATTCTGCTCACGCGACCTCTTGCTCAGAGAGCGTGAGCAAACATGAGACGCTCAACAAGAAGGCAGAGCCCACTGCGGCGGGGAGCACCCCCAACATATAAGGAGCCTGCGGGAGCTCGGCCGGCACCATCTGCAGCTCATCGCGCCGCACCGCCTGCACGCCCTCGACCTTGTCGACGATGAGCCCGACGCGGCGACCCTCGAGGTCGCAGATGACGATGTTCTCGTCTTGGTCCACCACGCGCGGCTTCTGCGTCACCCGCGCGACGACGTCGAGCACGGGCACCCGCTCGCCGTGAAAGTCGAGCAACCCCGGCACCCAGTAGGGCGACTCGGGGTAGGGCTTGAGCGAGCAGAATATGATGGTCTCCTGCACCTGCTCGAGGAGTATAGCCACCTTGTCTCGCCCCGCCCGACAAAGGAGCACGTCGAAGCGCTCGGACAAGGTCTCGCGCACGAGCTCGCGCTTGGCCGCGGCCTGGAGCTCGTCGATGCGCCTGCGCAAGACCCCTATCTCTTGCATCACCTGCTGTGCGTTGTTCATGGAGGTATTTCCCGTTTCTCGGCGTCACGCGCCGTGCACTCATGACGACCCATGGATGATTGCGGATCTCCGCCACCCGTTCAAGCCGAAGATCTTCATTCATTTTTACCTGCGGATTTTTTGCGAGCGGCTAGACTCAACATCGCAATCCCCTTCAACCAAAGAGGTCATGCATGAGCTGCCGCTTCACTTTTACGGTAGTTAGCTTGCTGGCAAGCAGCGTCGCGCTCGCCACCACCGAAATCCCCGGTCTCTACGACGCGCGCTCGACAGGCATGGGCGGGACCGGCGCAGCCTTCATCGACAGCGCCGCGGCCATCTACAACAACCCCGCCGCGCTCGATCAGATAAAGACTATGGTCGTGACCGCCGACGTCACCCCGATGCGCTCGCAGACCGAGTCGCCCTTCTACGGGCCGCAATACAAATCCGAGGCCACCATCTCTCCTTTGTTCTTCTTGGGCGGAGCCTACCGCGTGCACGAGCGCGTGGTGGTAGGCGCCGCCGTCTACCCCACCGCCGGCTTCGGCTCCACCTACGAGGGGCTCGAGCCCGCTCCCGGGATCACCATGGACACCGAGATCACGCTCGGCACCTTCGAGCTCGCTGTCCCGGTGTCGGTGCGCCTCCTCGACAACCTGGCGCTCGCCCTCATGTGGCGCGGCAGCTACGCTATGCAGAGCGCATCGCAGCCCAACCTCGACATAACCACCGGCACTGTCACTCAAACCGACATGAGCCTCTCGGGCATGAACCTCGCTGGCCTCGCCGCGGGCCTCTACTATAAGCCCATCCCCGAGCTGCGCCTCGGGCTCTTGTATCGCTCGAAGATAACCTTCGACCTCGAAGGCGAGGTCGAGACCGAGGGCATGCCCGCGTTCGACGCCGAGTCCGAGTTCTCCGCGCCACACCAGCTCCGCGCGGGCGGCGCCGTCACCTTGCTCGAGGGCAAGCTGCTGCTCGCCGCCGACGTCAAGTACACCATGTACAAAGACTCGAACGAGCAAATGACCATCACCGTCATCACCCCCATGGGCAACATGGATGATACCACGGAGCTCCAATGGAAGAACGTCATGAGCGGCCACTTGGGCGCCGAGTATAAGGTGAGCGAGATGGTGGCGGCGCGCCTCGGCTACTCGATCTCGCCTTCGGCCACCCCCGATGAATACGCGAACCTCGCGGCCTTGGCCCCGGGCGTCCTCCACGGCATCCACGCCGGCATCGGCCTCGAACCCACGGCGGGCTTGAGCTTGGACCTCGGCATCGTCTACGGCTTCGGCAAGAAGACCATCGACACCGCGACCGAAGACAACATGGGCCCGGGCGACTACGGCGCGACCTTCCTCATCGGCGCCCTGTCGGCCACCTATCGCATGTAGGCTCGCCCAAAACCGCCACGCTCGTGACGAGCGACGACGTAAGATAAAGGAAGACTGCGGCGTGGAAGAGATCTTAGAGCTCGTCACGCAAAAGCTCGGGCTTCGCCGGCTCGACGGCTGGCAAAACGACCTCGGTCAAATCCTCGGCTCTTTGCGCACCCGCTTTGCGGTGCGCACGGACGCCGAGGTTTTGACCCGCCTCCTGCGCTCCGAGAGCAACCTGGCCGAGTTCGCCGGGCGCCTCACCATCAACGAATCTTTCTTCTTTCGCCACCCGACGCAGCTCGAGCTGATCACGCGCGAGGTCATCGCACGCCACCACAAGAACCGCGGCAACGGCACTATCCGTATCTGGTCGGCGGGGTGCTCGCGCGGGCAAGAGCCCTACTCTATCGCCATATCGCTGCTCATGGGGCTCGAGCCTGCCGCCTTGAAGTCGATCGAGATAACCGCCACCGATCTGAGCGGCGAAGTCATCGCCCAGGCGCAGGCCGGCGTCTACAGCGTCTGGTCGGTGCGCACCATGGAGAAAAAGCAGATCGAGCAATGGTTCACGTCCGTCGGCAACGGCGGCCTCAAGCTCAAAAGCGACGTGCGCGCGCTCGTGCGCTTCGAGCAAAGCTCCATCCAGGCGACCATGGCCAAGTGGCCACCCTCGAGCTTCGACTTCATCCTCTTTCGCAACGTCGCCATCTACCTCGAAGAGGGCACCCTGAAGCGCATCTATCGATGCTTTCGTGAGCTGCTCAAGCCGGATGGGCTCTTGTTCATAAGCCCCGGCGACCCCTGGCCGCAGCCGGACCTCTTTGCGCTGCGACTCGACACCAACGAGACCGCCTTCGCACCCGCCGGGCGCCAGGCGACCCCCGCCGTCCCCGCGCCGACGCTCGCGGTGGTTACAAAGCCCCCCGCCCCGCCGCCGCCCGAACCGGATCCCAACGTCAGGCTGCGCTTCGAGCGGAGGTTCGCCGAGGTGTTGCGCGCGGCCGACCACGGGCAAAACGAGCTCGCCATCGCGCTCGTCAATGATCTCCTCGCCGAAGACCGCCGCGACGCGCAGGCCATGTTGGTCAGGGGCCAGCTCTACCTCGCGAAGGGCGACCTCGAACGCTGCATCAAAGACTTCGGGCAAGCAGCCTCTCTCGCCCCGAACGAGCCCCTCATTCGCTACTGGTACGCCCTGGCGTTGCAGCGCCATGGCGCCGTAAAGCGCGCCCAGTCACAGGTCAAGGTCCTCAAAGAGCTCATCAGCAAGAGCGCAGGACACGAAGCCTGCTTCGACAACTCGACGACGCACAAAGACCTCGCTATCGCGGCCGAGCAGCTCGAGCAAAGCCTGGGCTAGAGCCTCATGATTGATCACAAGTTTCTCTTGCATTTCGGCATTGTTCATTTGGCGCGGGTTTTCTCTCACGTCATCCCCATGAAAATGGGGATCCAGGTTCGATGAGCTTCCATGAAACGCAGCTCTGGATGCCCGTTTTCACGGGCATGACGAGGGTTTT
>CAYXQW010000158.1:6080-6783 GCA_964466695.1 uncultured Bdellovibrionales bacterium | reverse complement strand
CCTCATCCCCACATTGAACTCAAAATCTACTGTGCCACGACGCCTCGGCGCGCTCAACCCGGCCCGCCCGCATTGCCACGACCCTATGTGGCGGTGTTAAAAGGAGAACATGCAGACATTCTTCGACAAGCTCAATCCTCGTCGTTCGGTCTTGAAGCGCACGCGCGGTCGGCCAGACCTCCCCGCCCTCGTGATTTATATCGAAAATATCGGGGGGCAGGCCAAGCGCAAGGTGCTCGACGAGCAAGGTGGCGAGCACTTGATCGACGACAGCCTCTTGCAGAGCCAATACAAGCTGGTCACCGGCGCGCAGGGCAAGGAGCTCGTCACGAAGCATTGGCCGCACCTCAAGGAGGCGAGCAAGCCGGGCGCGTGAGCTTTGATTGATTTTTCCCGTTATTGCTCGGCCTATGGCGTAGATTATGCCCAGGCTAGCCGCGCCCTCTATGCTTTCTATGCCGAGATCGACGCGCGCAATCTCTGCAACACGCATAAGCTCGAGCTGCCCTGTCGCGAGGGGTGCGCGGCGTGTTGTCACGAGAGCGTCTTCTTGACGCCGCTCGAGTTCATGGTCGCGTGGGATTTTTTCCAAAGCAACGAGAGCGCGGACGTTCACGAGCGTACGGTGGCGCGGTGGCTCGAGATCTACGAGGAGCACCAAGGGCTCATCGGAAGCAAAGAGCTCCAGCACCTCATCCTGAGT
>CAYXQW010000158.1:0-6070 GCA_964466695.1 uncultured Bdellovibrionales bacterium | reverse complement strand
GCCGAGGCGAGCGTACGGCTCGCGCTCGCGCGACGCTTACGTTTTCGTTGCGCGTTTTTGGGAGAGCGAGACGAGTGCAGGATCTATCCCGCGCGCGAGCTTACGGCGCGCCTCTTCGGCCAGAGCTTCAACGCCGATGGCGGGGTCTATGGCTGTGAGCTGGTCGGCCGGCACCTGCGCGATCGCACGGTGACCTTGCTCTCTGCCGATAAGGTCTCTCGTTACCTGCAAAAGCTGCCGTTTACGGGAAAGCGACAAGTATTTCCCTACTATGTGCGGGTACTTTTTGGATAGTTTCGCGGATAACACTTGTTGAAACTCGGATCGATTTGATGCATGAGGAAGCATCGCGTCGTTAGGGCCCGACCGAGAATAAGTCGGTCGAGTTTGGGCGACGAGACGCCCGGGGGGCGAGGCGTGAAAGCGAAGGCATACTCATGGTCTGTCGAGCTTTCACAACGAAGCCCCGCGGGATGGCTCGGCGGCCAAAACGATCGAGTTATTCTCGGTCGGGCCCTTAGTACCTTCTCCATGACATGGAGGGTATGATGAACAAGCAGCCCAAGAATATGCTCCCCCGTAATCATGAAGACGATTATTGCGATGCCGCGGTCGCTGAGCGACACGATTTTTTGCAAGGCGCGACGCGGGTCAAGCTCAGCGCGGTCAGCGCCTCGGTCGTAGATCCTCGTTTGACACGCGGCAATATCGAAAACTTCATCGGTTTTGCTCAGGTCCCCATGGGAATAGTCGGACCGGTCAAAATAGATGGCGAGCATGCGAGCGGCGACTTCTACGTACCGATGGCCACCACCGAGGGGGCCCTGGTGGCGTCGTACAATCGCGGAGCCCGCGTGGTTTCGCTATCGGGTGGGGTGCGGGTAGTATCGGTGCGAGATACTATGCAACGAGCCCCTTTCTTTGTGTTTAGTGATATAAAGAAAGCCAAGGAATTCACTTTTTGGCTTCGTGATAATTTCAATGATCTAATCAAAATAGCCGCGAAGACAACTAATCACGGAAGACTGGAAAATTACACGACATATATCGTCGGGCGCACGGTCTATGTCCGTCTCGAGTATAGCGTCGGCGATGCCATGGGGATGAACATGATCACCAAGGCCACCGCGGTGTTGTGTCAATACATCGCGGCGCGCTTTACGGTCTCGAAGTGGGTGATCGAGAGCAACATGGCGGTGGACAAGAAGCCAGCCTACATCAACATGATCTTGGGTCGGGGGAAGAGTGTCTCGGCCGAAGCCACTATCCCCAGGGAAATAGTGTCAAAATACCTGGGAGTTAGCGCGCGGGACATGGCTGATAACATACGCAGCCAGATCGTGGGCAATATGTTGGCCGGGGTGACCGGGTGCACCTATCACTTCGCGAACGGCATCGCGGCGATCTATCTCGCCTGCGGGCAAGACGTCGCCAATGTCTCCGAATCAGCGATCGGCGTCGTAAACTTCGAAGATAATGACGGTGACCTCTACGTGAGCCTCTACCTGCCGTCCTTGATCGTCGGCACGATCGGCGGCGGCACCGGCCTGCCTACGCAACGAGAGGCGCTCGCGCTCATGGGGTGCGAGGGCGCGGGCAAGGCGCGCAAGCTCGCCGAGCTGGTGGCCGCCACCTTGCTGGCAGGTGAGATATCCCTCGCCGCCTCGATAACCGCGGGGGACTTCACCGCGGCCCACGAGAGGTACGGCCGCAACCGCCCGGAGGCGAAGCCCCAGATTAGCGCTACAGTATGTAGCGACTGAGGTCCTCGTTCTCGAAGACCTCGGCGAGCGCCTGATTCACGTAAGCTGCGTCTACCACTACGCTCGAGCCTTTGCGCTCCGGGGCGGAGAAGGAGATCTCCTCGAGCAGGCGCTCGAGGACGGTGTGTAGCCGCCGCGCGCCGATGTTCTCGGCGCGGGTGTTGGCGAGGGCGGCGGTCTTGGCGATGGCCTCGAGACCTTCGGCCGTAAGCTCGAGCTCAACCCCCTCGGTCTCGAGCAGGGCCTTGTATTGAATGGGCAGGGCGTTTTGCGGCTCGCGCAAGATGCGCAAGAGCTCCTTTTCGCCGAGGGCGTCGAGCTCGACGCGGATCGGGAAGCGACCTTGCAGCTCGGGGATGAGATCGCTCACCTTGGACATGTGGAAGGCCCCAGCGGCGATGAAGAGCACGTGATCGGTGCGCACCGCGCCGTACTTGGTGGCGACCGTGGAGCCCTCGACGATCGGCAAGATGTCGCGCTGCACCCCCTCGCGGGAGACGTCGGGGCCGTGGCCGCCTTCACGCCGGCCCACCTTGTCGATCTCGTCGATGAAGACGATGCCGCTCTGCTCGGCGCGGGCGATGCTCTCCTTGATCACGGCGTCCTGGTCGATGAGCTTGTTGGCCTCCTCTTGCGTGAGCAGCTCCAAAGCCTCGGGGATCTTGACCCGCCGCTTGCGCGTGCGGCGGCCGAGCATCTGCCCCATCATGTCTTGCATGTTGAGGCCCATCTCCTCCATCCCGGCGTTCGAGAAGACCTGCATGAAGGGGGCGCGCGTCTCCTCGGCGTCGACCTCGACGTCGCGCAGGTCGAGCTCGCCCGCGCGCAGCATGTCGCGCAGGTGCTCGCGGCTCGGGTCGGACGACCCGCCGGTGCCTTGGGCCTCAGCACCGCGTTGCTCGTAGCGAGGTTTGGGAAGGAGCAGGTCGAGCAGGCGCTCCTCGGCTTGGGCGCGAGCCGTGACGAGCACGCGGGCCTTGGCCTCGGTGCGCGCCATCTGCACCGCCGACTCGATGAGGTCGCGGATGATGGAGTCGACGTCGCGGCCGACGTAGCCCACCTCGGTGAACTTCGAGGCCTCGACCTTGACGAACGGTGCTTGCGCCAGCTTGGCCAGGCGGCGCGCGATCTCGGTCTTGCCGACGCCGGTGGGGCCGACGAGGATGATGTTCTTCGGCGCGATCTCGTCGCGCAGGGCCTCGGGGACGCGACGGCGCCGCCAGCGGTTGCGTAAAGCGATAGCGACGGCGCGCTTGGCGGCCGTCTGGCCGACGATGAACTTGTCGAGCTCGCTCACGATCTCGCGCGGGGTGAAGGAGGCCTCGAAGGGATCGGGTGAGGCGAGAGTCGTCATGCTTTTTGGAGCTCCTCGTATTGAAACTGTCGATTCGTATAGATGCAGATGTCCGCCGCGACCGACATGGCGTGCTCGGCGATCATGCGCGGCGCAAGCTCGGTGTGCGTAAGGAGGGCGAGCGCCGCCGCCTGCGCCAAGCCGCCGCCCGAGCCGATGCCGACCACGCCGTAGTCGGGCTCGAGGACGTCCCCCGTGCCCGAGAGCAAGAAGGTGCGCTCGCAGTCGGCGACGAGCAGCAGCGCCTCGAGGCGGCGCAGCATGCGGTCGGTGCGCCAGTCCTTGGTGAGCTCGACGGCGGCGCGCGCGACGTTGCCGCTGTAGTCCTTGAGCTTACCCTCGAAGCGTTCGAACAAGGTGAGCGCGTCGGCGGTGGAGCCCGCGAAGCCCGCGATCACCTGGCCTTGCGCCATGCGCCGCAGCTTCTTGGCGCCGTGCTTGATCACGGTGTTGTTCATGGTGACCTGGCCGTCGGCCGCGAGCACGACGTGATTTTCTCGGCGCACCGCGAGCACCGTGGTGCCGTGCCAACTATCGCTCATCGGGGGATCTCCTTCGGGGGGACGTCATATAGCGTGGGGTCACTGACGCCGGCAACGGCGAAGCCCTCGCGGCGGATCTGACATGCGTCGCAGCGGCCGCAGGCCTTGCCGTCGCGCGGGTCGTAGCAAGAATGCGTAATCGCGTAGTCGACGCCGAGGGCGAGGCCGCGCTCGATGATCTCTGCCTTGGAAAGACGCAAGAGCGGCGCGTGGATGCGGTAACGGCCGCGGCCCAAGACTGCGGCTGTGGTCGCGACGTTGGCCAGCCGCTCGAAGGCAACGATGAACTCGGGGCGGCAGTCGGGGTAGCCCGAATAGTCGACGGCGTTTATACCGAGGAAGAGGTCGAAGGCGCCGAGCACCTCGGCCCACGCCAGAGCGTAGGAGAGGAACACCGTGTTGCGCGCCGGGACATAGGTTATGGGGATGCTCCCCGAGCGCTCGGCGAGCGTGCGATCTTTGGGGACGGGTATCGAGGTGGTGAGCGCCGAGCCGCCGAGGGCGCCAAGGTCGATGGTCGCGAGGCGGTGCTCCTTGGCGCCGAGCGCCGCGGCCACCCGACCGGCCGCCTCGAGCTCGCAGGCCTGCCGCTGCCCGTAGGCGAAGCTCAAGCAAAAGCAGTCGAAGCCCTGCGCGCGGGCCTCAGCCAGCGTGGTGGCGGAGTCGAGGCCGCCCGAGAGGAGCACCACGGCACGGCGAGCGTCGCTTGCTTCTGGGAGCTCGGGGCCGGGCGCGTGCATCCTCGCGCACATAGGGATCCGCCTAGCGCGCTGTCAATCGATCCACCCGCGCCCGAGGACGCGGCTGCCGTCATAGAAGACCGCGGCCTGCCCGGGCGTGATGGCGCGCACGGGCTCCTCGAGGGTGACGAAGACCTTGTCGTCCGCGCCGCAGACGACCGAGGCTCGGATCGCACCTTGGCGATAGCGGACCTGGACCTCGCAGGCGAGGACGCCGCCTATGGGCGGGGGCGAGGCAAGCCAGCTCACCTTACTCGCAGAAAATCGCTCAGACGACAGGGCCTCCTCGTCGTCGGTCAAGACGACCACTCGATCCTTGGCGCAAAGCTCTTTTACGAAGAGGCGATGCGTCGAGGAGATGCCGAGCCCCTTGCGCTGGCCGATGGTGAAGCGGTGGATGCCAGGGTGTCGCCCGAGGACAGCCCCCGACTCGTCTACGAAGTCCCCGGGATGGGCGGTCGCTTCAAAGCGCGCGCGTAAGACCTCGGCGAAGGATTGGCCCGGGCTCGAAAGGCAGGCGTCCTGGCTGTCACGAGCCTCGGCAGAAGGGAGGCCGAAGGAGCGCCCCAAAGCGCGCACCTCGGTCTTTTTGAGGTCTCCGAGCGGGAAGACCAGCGAGGCGAGCCGCTCTTTGTCGAGCCCGGCCAAAAAGTACGATTGATCCTTCACGAGGTCTCGGCCGCGCAAGAGGATGGTCTCGCCCGCGGCCGAGCGCGCCGATCTTACGTAGTGGCCGGTCGCGAGATGCGTCGCGCCAAGCTCGCGCGCCCAGTCATAGAGCAGGCCGAGCTTGATGCGCTCGTTGCAGAGCAGGCATGGGCTCGGGGTTCGGCCCGCGGCGTACTCGTCCCACGCGGGGCGCAGGACCTCGCGCTCGAACGCGCGCGCGCAGTCGAGCACGTGGTGGGGGATGCCGAGCTTTACGGCGACCTCGCGGGCGCGGGTTGCGGGGCTCGCCGACGATTCGTGCGGTTCGTGGAGCTGTAACGTGACGCCCAAGACCTCGTCCAAAGCTTCGCGTAAGAGCGCGGCGGCGACGCTGCTATCTGCGCCGCCGCTCATCGCCACGACGACGCGACGGCCTTGTGCGCGCGGGGCCATCGCTACTCTTCGAAGAGCGCGGTGCTCAGGTACCGCTCCCCGGCGTCGGGGAGGATCGTCACGATGAGCTTGCCCTCGCTCTTTGGGAGAGCCGCGATCCGGCACGCCGCGGCCACGGCCGCGCCGCTCGAGATGCCGCAGGTGATACCCTCCTCGCGGTGCAGGCGGCGCGCGTACTCCAGCGCCTCGTCGTTGGAGACGAGAGCGACCTCATCGATGAGGTCCTGGTCGAGGACGTCGGGCACGAAGCCGGCGCCGATCCCTTGGATCTTGTGCGGACCGGGCTTCGGCTCCTCTCCTTTGCGGATGGCGGTGAGGACCGGCGAGTTTTCGGGCTCGACCGCCACGGACCATACCGCCTTCTTTTGGGCCTGCTTCAAGTAGCGGCTGACGCCGGTGATGGTGCCGCCGGTGCCGACGCCGGCGACGAAGATGTCCACCTTGCCCGAGGTGTCTTCCCAGATCTCGGGCCCGGTGGTCTTGAAGTGGATCTCGGGGTTCGCGGGGTTCTTGAATTGCTGCGGCAGAAAGTGCCTCTTGGGATCCGCGGCGACGATCTCCTCGGCCTTG
>CAYXQW010000157.1:5235-6789 GCA_964466695.1 uncultured Bdellovibrionales bacterium | reverse complement strand
TGCGCGAATACGCTCACGAGCCTCAAGGTAGAGCGGCACGCGGCGAGCAACACGCTCGACGACGGTCTCGCCGGCGCTTATCTCTATCACGACGTTGACGGCTCGGGGGCGCTCACGCCCGGCGACGTCCTGCTCGCCGGCCCCGTGGCCATGACGGGCGGGGTCTTGCAGTTCGACGACCTCGATCTTGGGGTGCAGGGCGGCAGCACGGCGCGCCTGCTCGTCATCGGCAGCCGCAGCGTGCGCGATAGCTACTTCGCCGCGCAGGTGACGGCGGCCGAGGATTTTACCACCGCCGACCCTCTGGTCGCGACGCGGCTCGCGGCGACGCCACTCGTCGGCACCGCGCACGCCCTGGCCGGTAGGCGCTGCCAGGGCTCGGCGAGCACGCCCACCGATCTCGGTGAGGGCTCGCAGGCCGCTTCGGCGCCGGTTGGGGAGAGGCTCGGGGTCATCCATTACACGGGGGGCGGCAACACCATCGGCTGGGCCGAGGGCGCGGGCAGCGAGCAGTACTGGTCGAGCTTTGCGGCTCAGGGTCCCGAGGCCACGGCCGACTGCAACCTCCAGACGCAGGGCCAGAGGTTGATGCAGGTGCGCGATCTGGGCTCTCTCAGCGAATATCTGCACATCGACACGGGTGTGCCGCTCGGCTTGCCCATCTGCGGGCTTTCATTGCGGGTTTATGCCTCGCAGTTCTTCAACAACCGCTGCGGTGATGGGCTGCTCGCGGGGCACGGCATCGCGTACCTCTACGCCTACAATGGTCGCCACACGGTAGATCCGACTTCCCTCTCCACGCAGAGCATCATGGCCACGGATGGCCCCACGACGGCGCGGGGGTGCGCCACCGACTACGCCGACTTCGATCTCTCGCCGCTCTACGCGCGGGGCGCGAGCACCGACACCCTCAACGTCAGGTTCATCGTGGAGGCGGGCGGCGGCATCGACTACAGCGACAACACGCGGATAAACTCCATCGCCGAGCTTTATCTGCTCTTACATTAGAGGTCTCGTATTCATACGTTGAGCGGTAACACGTCCGGGCTCAAGCCGAGTCAGCTCAAGTCGCTCTTGCGCACTTATCAACGTAAGGTGCCGGTGCATCAGATCATCGGCCCCGAGCTCGCCCGCCACCTGGCCTGGATCACGCATGAGATCGGCCGCGAGGTGGGGGTGCTCATCGATCGCGGCGGGCATGTCGCGCACACCTTCGTCGGCGAGCCGCGGCGGATCTACCTGCCCGATCTCGGCCGTGAGCGCGCGGGTTATGGGCGGCTACGCGGGCTGCGCCACGTCCACACGGTGTTCGACGGCGGCCTCTCCAAGGACGATCTCGCCGACCTTTCGAAGCTGCGCCTCGATCTCGTCTGCGCGGTGTCGGTGAACGAGGCCGGCGAGCCCGAAGAGCTCGACTACGCATACTTGCAGCCCGCGGAGGAGCTCTCGCCTTCGCGACGGAGGCGCGCGCGGAACGTCCACGAGCTCGACGTCGACTTCCTCGCGCTCGTCTCTGAGATAGAGGCGGAGCTCTCGCGGAATAAGGCCGGCAGG
>CAYXQW010000157.1:0-5225 GCA_964466695.1 uncultured Bdellovibrionales bacterium | reverse complement strand
GTCGGGGTCTACCCCGATCGTACGATCGCTACCTGGCGCCTCGCCGAGATGCACGAGCTCGCCGCGACCGCGGGCGTCGTGGTCGCGGACGTCGCGGTGCAGCTCCGCCGGCAGGTGGACGCCAAGTTCGTGCTCGGCAAGGGCAAGCTCGAGGAGCTCGTGCTCTCTTGCCTCGACGTGGACGCGGATATGATCTTGCTCGATCACAACATGACGCCGGCCCAGGCGCGAGCCATCGCCGCCAAGAGCGAGCTCAAGGTGATCGACCGCACTCAGCTCATCCTCGACATCTTCGCCCAGCACGCGCAGAGCCGCGACGGCAAGCTGCAGGTCGAGCTCGCGCAGCTCAAGTACAACCTGCCCCGCTTGACCGATCTCGACGCCGGCCTCTCGCGCCTCACGGGCGGCATCGGCGGCCGGGGGCCCGGCGAGACCAAGCTCGAGATCAACAGGCGCCGCGCCCGCGAGCGGATAGCCAGGCTCGAGCGTGAGATCGAGGCGCTGTCGCGCGCGCGCGGCCTGCGTCGCAAGCAGCGCCAGGCCCGCGCTCTGCCCGTGGTCGCCATCGTCGGTTATACGAACGCCGGCAAGTCCACCTTGTTGAACCGCCTCACGCGAAGCGAGGCGCTGGTCGCCGACAAGCTCTTCGCTACATTGGATCCCTTGAGCAGGCGGTTGCGCTTCCCGGCCGATCGCGAGGCGGTGGTGACCGACACGGTGGGCTTCATCCGCGACCTGCCGCCCGACTTGATGCGGGCCTTTAGGGCCACGCTCGAGGAGCTCGAGACCGCCGATCTCCTGCTGCACGTGATCGACGCGACCGACTCCATGCGCGAGGCCAAGGCCGAGGTCGTCGAGGGCCTGTTGCGCGAGCTCGAGCTCGACGGCATCGCGCGCATCACCGTTTACAACAAGGCGGACGAGCTGCCCGAGCGGCAGGCCAAGCTCCTGTCTTGCGGCGAGCACCGCGTCGCCGTCTCGGCATTGCGCGGTGATGGGCTCGACCGTCTGGTCCACAAGATCGCGCATCGGCTCTGGCAAGAAGAGGCGTTACCGCAGGACGACGCCTGGGCGCGCGCGGCGCGCGAGGCGATGTTCGCGAAGGTGTGATCCTGTTTATGCGGCTACTCGCACAGCCTGACCTCGAAGTCGATGTCGTGCCCGTCAACCGGGCGCACGATCCACGCGCCGCTATCGTCGGTGTAGGCCGACTGGCCGGGGTAGCCGGACGTCGGAGAGACGCCGTCGTCCTCTAGATAGAGCAGGACACCTGTCCCGAGCGTGTGAAAGACGATCCAATACTTCTCGCCGGACTCGACGAACGGCGTCCACGGGAACGTGAAGTCTACGATCTGGCCGAGCGGGTCGCTCGCGATCTCGCGGCGCGCCGAGAGCGCGACGAACCTGCCCTCAGCCGGCGTCGCGCCGCCGCGGATCAGCGACAGCCAGTATTCGCTGGTGCCCTCGAGGTGGCCCACCGTCGCTCTTGCGTGCGAGATGTAGCCGCTTGGCACCGTGAGCGTGGTGAACGACTGCGCGACGTGGAGACCTCGCCTGAAGCGGTAGCGCGCGTAGTCTGCGGGATCTAAGCCGACGGTGGCCGTGCCGATCGACGTCCGCTCGCACGCGCTGCCTTTCACCCCGAGGACGACGAAAGAGAGATCGCTATCGGCGAGCACCTCGCGCTCCGATCTGCCGTCGGGGTAGAGCTTGTGGCTGATGACCGAGCCCGCAGGCAAGGGATCTACGTGCGCGCCGCTCGCCGTGTTGGCGGCCCAGAGCCGGCAGCTATAGCCCTCGCCCGCGTACGGTACGCGGACGAACAAGGAGTGATTAGAGACGGGCAAGGCGTGTGTGTCGTACGGCATGGGCACGACATAGGTGCGGCGCGCGGACGGGTCGGTGCGCGTGTCGTCGTCGTAGATCGGGTCTTCGCTCTCGTTTACGTAGAACGTCTCCGAGCAGTCGCCGCGAAGCTCGTCCGACCAACTAAAGCAAACCTGCAACGGCACATCGGTGGTCTCGCAGAGACCGACCGAGATGGCGATCGCGCGTATGTCTTGCTCCTCATCGAAGAACAAGCCGTCCTGCTGCACCTTCTGCACGCCGAGAGCGGCGGTGTTGCCGACGAGCAGGTGCTCGTTGGCGAAGGGCTGCGCCATGAGCTCGGCCGGGTTGCGGCAGAAGTCGTAGCTGTCTTTTTGGACGTCGCTATCGATGCCGGACATGTCGTAGAAGAAGCGAAAGGCGGAGCCCGCGAAGTCCTCGTGCCAGGTCGTGCAGGCGTCGCCGTGCGACACGTTCCTCTGCTGTTGCGCGTAGAACAGGCGATGTCCCGAGGAGGCGTCCTCGAACTCTTGCCGCGTAGTGTAGGTGCTCTGGCTCTCCATCCACCGGGAGTCGTCGACCCCCACCAGATAATTCAGGTTGTCGCGGTCGCCGCTCGCGGCGAACATCCGCCCCCAGGTCTCGTAGGTGTTGAGGTTGCCCATCATGTCGAAGAAGCGCACGTGCTCCGAGGCGGCGGGGGACGGGAACATGCAATCGCGAAACGCCTCGAAGTCCTCGCCGTTCTTGGCGTTCTCCATGTTGCCGACGTAGCTGCCATCTACGCGCACGTACACCTGGCCGGGGTTCACCTGGCAGATGTCGTCCTTGCTCGGGACGTTCGACGCCACCGGATCCACCGCGCCCACGATGATCTGCGTCCGGTTACGCGCGAGCGCGTTGCCCGGCGTGCCCGCGACGTCGTGGTTATTGGCGATCTCCTCCGAGAGGAGCTTGGACAGGCGAGTCACGAGCGCGCCGCCGCGGCTGCTGCCGGCGAGCCAGATGTTCTTCACGTTCGCGAAGTCGGCCGTGTAATGCTGAAACATGTCACGGATCCCGAGCGCGATCTCCTCGAGGTCCGCGCCCGGTTCCTCGATGTCGTACTGGGTGTCGAAGCCGATGAGCATGAGGGTGTCCTCGGGGTGGAAGGCGTTCGGGTAGGCATCGTCGGACTTGATGATCTGATACGGGATCGAGTCGCGCCCCATGTCGATCTCGCGCCAGCGCTCGGACCAGCGACAGTTGCCACCTTTGTGCCCGGTGAGCGGGTTGGCCATCGTACAGCCGCTGTTGCCCGGCGCGCCGAAGTAGATGTTCTTCACCGTCGAAGGGCCGCCCGGCACCGGCTCGAACGACTTCCAGTCCGACGAGCTGGTGCGATACTGCCCGAGGAGCGAGCCGTCGAACCGCGCCGTCTTCGGGCCCCAGACGATCGAGAACTTCATCATGCGCTTGTCGGTCTTGCTGAGGTCACCGCGATTGAAGAAAGAGAGCTCGGAGGTGTCGCTGCACTTGACGATGCCGTCCCAGTAACAATCTCGCACCTGACCTACGTTCATGCGCACGTCGGTGACCGTGGCCGACTGCGGCGCGCAGGTCCAGCCGGGGATCGTGGCGGCGTCGAGCTCCGTCCAGGCGTAGGGCCCGTAGCGCTCGTCGGCCGGCCCGATGAGGATGGGGTCGTTCCAGTGCTCGTGCTCGCGGCCGCCGTAGACGTCCTCCTCGAAGTCGTAGGCGATGCCGTCGAGGCCCTCACCGAGGAGCTCGACGACGAGCGCGCCGTGGAGCATCGCGCGCTGATCGAGCTTCGAGGCCTCCTTGATGACCTCGTCGGGGTCGACCGCCACTTCCAGGTTCCAGCTCCCGGGCAGCCAGCCGCGCGTGTGGAAGCGATTGACCGTGACGACGTAGTCCTGCGGGCCGGCGTCGTCGTCCTCGTAGCGGACGCTGTAGCTCGCTACGAAGTCGTCCTCGAAGTTGGTCTTCTCGTTTACATACTGGATGCGGTCGAGGTGGCCCGTGATGACCTTCGCCACCGCCTCGGGCAGCACGCTCGCCTTGTGCGCACCCTCAAAGATGCGAAAGCTCGCAAGCTCTGCGGGCGTAATCGGTGGTAGCTCGAAAGATTCCGCGCGATAGTAGAGCCCCGCGTCGCTGAGCCCCTTGACCGCTTTTTGCTCCATGATGATCGCCGGGCGGTGTGGGTCGCCCCGCGTCGTGCTCTCCGCGCTCGCGGTGCACCCCTCGCCTCGGAGATCGTCTTTTTGGCACACGCGCGGCGCCGTCGCGCCGATGCGCATTTTGAGGTCGCCAAGATCGAAGGAGGGGACGCCGCCCGTACGGCTGTTATCGATGAGCGAGATGCAGACGACCTTGAGCTGGGAGTAGTCGACGCCAACGTTCACCGTCTTGTCGCGGCGAGCAACGAAGTCGTAGGCCTCGGGCTTGTCGTCCATGACTACGCAGCGCGCGAGATAGATGTTGGACAAAGGCGGCGCGGCGGCGAGCTGCCCACCTTCAGGCAGCGTCGAGATATGGCCGTCCTTTATGGAGGTCGCCGCGGTCAGCGTGGCCGCGTCTTTCGAGGCCAGCGTCAAGGAGAGCGCCAGCGCGCCTCCTGTGAGCAGCAAGATAAGGCCTACGACAGTAAGGGCACGTTTCATAAACAGCCTCCAGCGCGCGGCAGCGCCGTGCCCACCCCGCACAACACTAGCGAAATCGTGACCGGCGGTTGCTGATATTTTCCTGAAATGCGCCGAGAGAGGAGGTCGGCGCCGCGCGCTCAGCTCAACCGCACCACCCGCTCGCCGAACAGCTCGTCCACGCGCACGAGCAGCTCGTCGCTTGGCTCGACCCGCAAGGTCTCGGGCAAGGCGATCACGGTCTCGAACAGCTTGGGATCGGTGATGGTGATGCGCGTGGGGATCTCGCCCCGGTGGGCGACGAGGAGCTCGCGGAGCTGCGAGAGGCGAGGGCCGTCGATGGCATAGACCGGCACCTTGACGTCGAGCCGGCGAGCGATCTTCGACCTCGCTACCGACAGGAGCTCGACGCGGCTCGCGCGGAGCTTCGGCGTGGGCGGCGCCTCGTCGTCGCCGTCCGTGCTCGCGCTGCGGCTCTGCTCGAGCTGCACCGCGCCGTGGATCAACACGGGCTCACCGCTCTTCAAGATGGCCTCGGCCTCGGCGAAGACCTTGCTGAACACCAGGACCTCGCAGGTGCCGCTTAAGTCTTCGAGCGTGACGAAGGCCATCCGGCCGCTGCCGTCCTTGAGCGGCCGCTCGCGTATCTGGCTGATGATGCCGGCGAGCGCGAGCTCTTGTCGCGGCCCGCCGCGGGTGTCGACCCCGGCGAGGAGCCGCGCGGTGGTGGAGGTGGCGAGCCGCGCGAGGTCC
>CAYXQW010000156.1:1658-6835 GCA_964466695.1 uncultured Bdellovibrionales bacterium | reverse complement strand
GCGGCGTTTATGCGTTTGAAGACCATCTGGTGGATGGCGTAGATGGTGGAGACCGCGACGATGATGCCGCTGAGAGCGACCAAGGTCACCATCTTCCAGCTAAAACCATCACGGCCCCAAAAATACGCCATTATGAACACGATGTGAGAGATAAATAGATACGACAACATTATGGCGATGGTGAGCCTACGTCCCATACCCCGGTGCGTGACCATCAATAATATGATGATGCAAAGAGAAGCGGCGGCGACGGCGATGAGGAAGAAAACCAAGATAGCGGACATGAGTGATGCTCCTTTTTTGGCGTGTCGGTTAGTTTGCCACACTCAAGAGGTGGCCAAGGGCGCGCGGTTGTGTCATAGGCATCGCGCTAGATCAGAGGATCGGGTTTGGTTACACGCCTCTGTCGCCCTTCCCCATATTCGGGGCCTGCTTCAAAAAATCATCATGCATGTGTCCTAGGGCGGGATATGTGAGACGGCGCGTCGCGCCGCCTTGGCGCCGCGTATTCTCATTCGAGAGAGCCGAGCGCCGTAAGAGAAAGTAAGTAAAGTGCAAGAGACTTCATCCAACTCCATCAACGAAACCAAAGCCCCCGAGGGCTTCGCCGCGCTCGGATTATCGGAGCGCTTGCAAAAGACCCTGGCGCAGGCGGGCTACAGCACGCCCACGCCGATTCAACGCCAGGCCATCCCGCACGTGCTCGAAGGTCGCGACGTGCTCGGCTGCGCCTCGACCGGCACCGGCAAGACGGCCGCCTTCGCGCTCCCGGTGCTCGAGGGTATGTTGCGCCAAGGCCAGCCGCACGGCCGGCCGATCATCCGCACGCTCGTGCTCACGCCGACGCGCGAGCTCGCCGCCCAGATCGGTGAGAGCTTCGCCAAGTATGGCGGGCGCCACGGTCCGCGCGCCCACGTCGTCTTCGGGGGCGTGAGCAAGCACGGCCAGATAAAGGCGCTGCGCGAGGGGATCGACGTGCTCGTGGCGACGCCCGGCCGGCTCCTCGATCTCATGAACGACGGCGTCGTCAAGCTCGGCGGCGTCACCACCTTCATCCTCGACGAGGCCGATCGCATGCTCGACATGGGCTTCATCCACGACGTCAAGCGCATCACCCGCGCGCTGCCCGCGGCCCGGCAGACGTTGATGTTCTCGGCCACCATGCCGAGCGCCATCGAGGAGCTCGCGCGCGGTCTCCTTAAGAACCCCGTGCGCCTGAGCGTGGCCCCCGCCGTGCAGCAGGGCGAGCCCATCGCGCAGTCGGTCTACTTCGTCGAGCAGCCGCAGAAGACCTCGCTGCTCTTGAGGTTGCTCTCAGGGTCGGCGATTGATCGCGCGCTAGTCTTTACGCGCACCAAGCACGGCGCCAACCGCGTCGCCGAGAAGCTCACCAAGGCCGGCTTCGGCGTCGCGGCGATCCACGGCAACAAGTCGCAGACCGCTCGCGTCCGCGCGCTCGAGGCCTTCAAGGAGGGTCGCATCCGGGTGGTGGTGGCGACCGACGTCGCCGCTCGCGGCATCGACATCAAGGACCTCTCGCACGTGATCAACTTCGATCTGCCGAACGAGCCCGAGAGCTACGTGCACCGCATCGGTCGTACGGGGCGCGCGGGGGCGGCCGGGATCGCCTTCTCGTTCTGCTCCGGCCAGGAGCGCGCCTACCTCCGCGACATCGAGCGGCTGACGAGAAGGCCCATCGCACGCGCGCACGCGCTCAACTGAGAGCGGCAATGTTGCGCCTCGGAACGGGACGGTGCTATCGGTGAGCCGGCGGCAAGGCGCCTCCTCGAGGTCACGGAAGCATGGTTTTTGGCTGGTTGTCTCGGATGTTCTCGAACGATCTCGCGATCGATCTCGGCACGTCCAACACGCTCATCTATGTCAAAGGCAAGGGCATCGTCTGTAACGAGCCCTCGGTCGTCGCCGTACAAAAAGACGGCCGCGGGGCGCGCAAGATCCTCGCGGTCGGCCGCGAGGCGAAGGAGATGCTCGGCCGCACCCCCGGCACCGTCACCGCCATAAGGCCCATCAAAGAAGGCGTCATCGCCGACTTCGAGGTCACCGAGGCCATGCTGCGCTACTTCATCGCCAAGGCGCACAACCGCCGCACGCTGGTGAAGCCGCGCATCGTCATCTGCGTGCCGAACGGCATCACCGAGGTCGAGAAGCGCGCGGTGCGCGAGAGCGCCGAGAGCGCCGGCGCCCGCGAGGTGCACCTGGTCGAGGAGGCGATGGCGGCCGCCATCGGGGCCGGCATGCCGATCACGGAGGCCTCGGGCAACATGATCGTGGACATCGGCGGCGGCACGACCGAGGTGGCGGTGATCTCCCTTGCCGGCATCGTCTACAGCCGCTCGATCCGCGTCGGCGGCGACAACATGGACGAGGCCATCATCCAGTACATCAAGCGTCGCTACAACCTGCTCATCGGGGAGCGCACGGCCGAGCAGATAAAGATCGAGGTCGGCAACGCCTACCCCTTCGACACCCCGCGGTCGATGCCGATCAAGGGCCGCGACATGATCGCGGGCGTGCCCCGCACCATCGAGTTCACGAGCGACGAGGCGCGCGAGGCGCTCGCCGAGCCCGTGGGCAGCATCGTCGAGGCCGTGCGCATCGCCCTCGAGCGCACCCCTCCCGAGCTCGCCGCCGATATCGTCGACAAGGGCATCGTGCTCGCGGGCGGGGGGGCCCTGTTGTCCAACCTCGACACCGTTTTACGCGAGGAGACCCACTTACCCATGATGATCGCCGATGACCCCATGTCTTGTGTGGTGCTCGGAAGTGGCCGGGTGCTCGATCAACTAGAACTCTTGAAACACGTAGCGATCCATTAACCTCTTTGCGCGCTATCGCGACCCCCTGGTCGCTCTGATCCTCATCGCCCTGGCGCTAATCTTCTACACGGCCAACGCCAAAGACCCTCGCCAACACAACCCGATCGACAAGCTGGTGACCACCGTCTCGGCCCCCGTGCAGTGGGTCGCGGTCTTCGCGCTCGACGGCGTAGGCTCGCTCTGGCACGCATACATCAACCTGATCGACGTGCAGGCCGACAACGACCGCCTGCGCGAGGATAACGCCGCGCTCGCGCGCGAGCTCGGCGTGCGCGAGGAGCAGCGTCAGGAGAACGGGCGCCTGCGCGCGCTGCTCGGGCTCGCGCGGACAGCGCCCGCGGTGCGCATGCTGCACGCCCGCGTCATCGCCGCTTCCCCGACGCCCCTCTTCCGCTCCTTGCGCCTCGATCGCGGCGAGCGCGACGGAGTGCGCGTGGGCGCCGCCGTGCTCGGCGCCGAGGGCGTCATGGGTCGCGTGGCCACCGTGACCGCCTCGTGGGCCGACGTCATGTTGCTCGTGGACGCCAACAGCTCGACCGACGTGCTCATCCAGCGCACCCGCGCGCGCGCGCGCGTACGCGGCACGGGGAGCGACGCGAGCTTCGGGCTGCAAGCCGAGTACCTGACGCGCGGCGCCGACGTCGAGCCGGGCGACGTCCTCATCACGAGCGGCGCCGGCACGGTCTTCCCGAAGGGCCTGCGCGTGGGTACGGTGGTCACCGTCGAGCGCGGCGCCTTCGGCCTCTACCAGAGCGCGAGCGTGGTCCCGAGCGTGGACTTTTCGAGGGCCGAGGACGTGCTGGTCGTCGTGGAGAGCTTCCCCGCGGGCACCACCTTCGAGCGAGAGCTCGATGTCTCCGACACGCTCGGGCCCTTGCGGGAGGTCGAGACGGCCGCGCACGGCGACGAGGCTCCATGAACGCCGCGGTCTATGTCGGGGTCGGCTGGCTGCTCATGACCTTGTGCACGGCCGCCGCCACGCGCCTCTCCCTCGCGCACGTGATGCCCGACGGCGCCATCGTGGCCCTGGTGTTCGTGGCGCTGCACCGCGACCCCCTCGTGGTGACCCTGTGCGCGGTGGCCCTCGGCTACCTCACGGGCCAGCAGGCCCTCGCGCCTTTGGGCTTGCACGAGGCGGTCTGCGTCATCGCCGGCCTCGTCGTCTACCTCACGGCGGACAACATCGCGGCCGGCGGCGCGCGCTTCTTCGCCCTCGCGAGCTTTGGCGCCGTCATGCTCACGCACGTGCTCGCGTATGTCCTCGCCGCGGGCTTCGGCGTCGCCGCGGGCTTCCCTAGCTGGGCGACCGCCTCGCTGCTCCCCTCGGCGCTCGCCACCGCGGTCTTGGCCTATGTCGGTCATGGTGGCCTCGCGGCGATCGAGGCGCGGCTCGCCCCCAAGGATCGCGAGGAGCTCTCGTGGTCCTGAGCTACGACGTCCCCGAGCGCAACGAGCCGAGCCTGTTGCGACCCCGCTTTATCGGGGCGATGGTGATCGTGACCGTCGCGTTCTTCACGCTCCTCGCGCGCCTCTACTCGTTGCAAGTCTTGCGCGGCGAGGAGCTTGCGAGCCGCGGGGAGCAGAACTTCGTGCAGGAGGTCGTGGTCGCGCACGACCGCGGCATCCTCTACGACCGCTACGGTCGCATCATCGTCGACAATCGTCCCTCCCTCGATCTGCAAATAACCCCGGCGTTCCTCGGCCCGCGCAAGGAGGCCGAGGCGACTCTCGAGCGGCTGCACTTGCTCTTGGGCTCGAGCGCGGTCGAGCAAGAGCGCATCGATCGGCAGGTCTTTCGCGCGCGGGCGCAAGAGCGCTTCTTGCCTATCGCGATCTATCGCGATCTCGATCCAGATCAGGTCGACGCCATCGAGGCCTACCGCTCGATGCTGTTGCTCGACGGCGTGGACATCGTCGAGGCGCGACGGCGCACCTACCGCTACGGCAGCACGGCCGCGCACCTGCTCGGATATGTCAACGAGATCGATCCTATAACCCTCGAGGCCGAGCGTAAGCGGGACAACCCCCGCGCTTACAAGCTCGGCGACGCCATCGGCCGCAGCGGCATCGAGCAGACCTTCGAGGAGCACCTGCGCGGCGTCGACGGCCACGAGAAGGTGGTGGTGGACGCCAAGGGACGGCGGCGCGGCAACGAGTACTTCCAGAAGCTCCTCGGTGAATCACGGCGCCTCGAGCCGCGGCCCGGACACAACCTCTACTTGACGATCGATCTCGATCTACAGCAACGCGCCGAGGCGGCTTTCCATGGCATGGCCGGGGCGGTGATCGCCATGGACCCGAACTCGGGCGCCGTCCTCGCCTACGTCTCGCTGCCGAGCT
>CAYXQW010000156.1:0-1648 GCA_964466695.1 uncultured Bdellovibrionales bacterium | reverse complement strand
CCTCGCCAAAGACGAGAAGCGCCGCCTCGACACCGACCCCTTGAAGCCCTGGCTCAACCGCCCGATCCAGGGAGGCTACGCCCCGGGCTCGACCTTCAAGATCGTGACGGCGCTCGCCGCGCTCGCCGCGCACGCCACGGGCACCCGCGAGCAAGTAAATTGCCCGGGCCGCTTCGCGATGGGCTCCCACGTCTGGCGGTGCCACAAAGACTCCGGCCACGGCCTCGTCGATCTGCGCGCCGCCTTGATGGTCTCTTGCGACACCTACTTCTACGCCATGGGCGCTCGTCTCGGTATCAACCCCATCGCCGAGATGGGCCGTACGCTCGGCTTCGGTCACAAGACCGGCATCGATCTCCCCGGCGAGAAGACGGGCATCATGCCCGACGAAGACTTTCACAACCGGGTCGAGGCCAAGACCGGCGGCTATCAACGCGGCATGGCCATCAACACCTCCATCGGTCAGGGCGCGGTGGTCGTGACGCCCTTGCAGCAGGCCGTGGCGTACGTGGCGGTCGCGAACGGCGGCAAGGTCCTGCGCCCGCATGTCGTAGAGCGCATAGAGAGCGCGGATTTTCGCCGCGTCAGGCGATCTTTGCCCAGCTTGACCAAGGAAGGGATCTCCTCGGCGCGTGACGGCTGGTTCGAAGGGGCCCCCTTGTCGAAGGAGGGTATGGAGTCGGTGGAGGCGCTCCGGTCGCTCGTGCATGAGGAGGTCAGCGGGCAGCCACCCGTCGTCTTGTACAAGGCCGAGGCCGAGGTCTTACGCACCTTGGGGCTCCCCGAAGAAGACCTCTTGGCGGTCGAGGAGGGGCTCATCGCGGTGGCGAGCGATCCGCGCGGCACGGCTTACTGGCGAAGGTCCAAGATCACCAGCATGGCGGCCAAGACCGGCACGGCGCAGGTCGTGCGCCTCGGCAAGCTGCGCCTCAAGGCGAAGGACATGGACTACTTTCACCGTGACCACGCCTGGTTCGTCGCCTACGCGCCGGCCGAGAAGCCCGAGCTCGTGGTCGCCGTGCTCAACGAGCACTCGGGCCACGGCAGCTCCGAGGCCGGACCTATCGCGGTGGCCACGATCGACGCCTACTTCGAGCTCCAGCGCGCGCGGGCAGCGCCGAGCGTCGCCTCCGCGAAAGAGGTGCCATGAAGCACGGCGCCCACAAGCTCTCGCTCTTGCACTGGCCGCTCCTCGTCACCGTGCTGCTCGTCGCGCTGCTCGGGGTCTACAACCTCAACTCGGCCGCCGCCGCGCGTGACCCCGGCCTCTACTTGACGCAGGCCTTGTGGATGACGGTGGCGATGGTCGCGGCCGCGGTGTTCGTGCTCATCGACTATCGCGTCCTCGCGACCGCGGCGTACCCTATCTACATCATCGTGGTCATCTTGCTGCTCGCAGTGCTCAGTCAGGGCAGGGTCGCCAAGGGCGCGAGCCGCTGGCTCGAGCTCGGACCCTTGAGCTTCCAGCCGAGCGAGCTCGCCAAGCTCGGCACCGTGCTCTGCCTCGCGCGCTACTTCAGCACCCGGATGCTCGCGGGCGGTTACACGATCACGGCCCTCGCGCGGCCTTTCAACCTGTCCCGCCCGCTCGGGGCGTTGCTCGCGCTCATCGTGTTCTGGAACAACCCGTGGCTCGCCGATCCCCTCG
>CAYXQW010000155.1:4257-6869 GCA_964466695.1 uncultured Bdellovibrionales bacterium | reverse complement strand
GCGCCTGCTTGCTCGAGGGCGTGACCGGCAGCGGCAAGACCGAGGTCTACCTACACGCCATCGCGCACGCCTTGCGCGCGGGCAAGAGCGCGCTCGTGCTCGTACCCGAGATCGCGCTCACCCCGCAGCTCGGCGAGATCTTCAAGCGGAGGTTCGGCCCCCTCGTCGCCATCTTCCACTCCGGCCTCACCGCGGCCGAGCGGCGCGACGAGTGGGAGCGCGTGGCCTACGGCAAGGCGCGCATCGGCCTCGGAGCGCGCAGCGCTTTGTTCCTGCCGCTTCGCGAGCTCGGCCTCATCGTGGTGGACGAGGAGCACGAAGCGACGTTCAAGCAAGAGGAGTCACCGCGTTACAACGCCCGTGACCTCGCCGTCGTGCGCGCCGAGCGCGAGCACGCGCTCGTGGTGCTCGGCTCGGCGACGCCCTCGTTCGAGTCGCGCGCGAACGCCGAGCGCGGCCGCTACGCGCACCTCTTCCTTCGCCAGCGGGTCTGTGACCGCGAGCTGCCCCAAGTTGAGCTGATCGATCTCGCGCGCGCGCCGAAGGTAGCATCTGGCGTCATCACCGAGCAGCTCGCAAAGGCCATCGAGCGCACCCTCGGCGCGGACGAGCAGGCCATCATCTACCTCAACCGCCGCGGCTTCGCCCCGTACGTCTTTTGCGAGGACTGCGGGCACACCTATCGCTGCGTCGAGTGCGCGGTGTCTTTGACCTGGCATCGGCACAGCGACCTCTTAGTCTGCCATCACTGCGGCTATAGCGCGCCTTTGCCCGACGAGTGCGCCGCGTGCCACGGCCACAAGGTCACGGCCGCGGGCTGCGGGGTGGAGAAGCTCGAGCGTGACCTTCGCGAGCTCTTCGGCGAGGTGGGGATCGCCAAGCTCGACCGCGACACGGTGCGCACGCGCGGCCAGCTCATCGCCGAGCTCGACCGCTTCCGCGCGGGCGCCGCCAAGCTGCTCGTGGGCACGCAGATGGTGACCAAGGGGCACGACTTCCCCGGGGTCACGTTGGTGGGCGTGATCTCGGCCGACGCCAGCCTGAACTTCCCCGACTTCCGCGCCGCCGAACGCACCTTTCAGCTCCTGACCCAGGTCGCGGGCCGCGCCGGCCGGGGCGAGCGGCCCGGGGTGGTGCTCGTACAAGCCTACGAGGTCGAGCACTACGCGGTCTTGGCCGCGAGCCGCCACGACTACGATGGCTTCATCGAGAAGGAGCGGCTGGTGCGCCGCGAGCTCGGCTATCCCCCCTACTCCCGCCTCGCCTTGTTACGCTTCGAGGGCACCTCGGAAGAGAAGACCATGAACGCGGCGCTCGCGACCGCGACGATGCTCCGCGAGCGCGCGGCGAAGAGCCGCGGCATAGTCACGGTGCTCGGGCCCGCGCCGGCCCCGATCACGAGGCTGCGCGGGCTCTGGCGCGCGCAGGTGCTCGTAAAGAGCACGGAGCGCTCCTGGCTTAGGCGTGTGCTCGCAGGGCTGCCCGCGGATAAAGAGGTGCGCCAGATTATCGACGTAGATCCTTACGGGATGCTCTAAAGACTCATTCTGAGACCGACGACCCCGTAATGAAGCCAGGCAAAGCTGTACACCTCGTCATTGTCGGCGCCGCCCTCCACCATCCTATAACCCGCCCGTAGCTCGAGGCTCTCGCAAAAGGCCCAGGTCGCGGCCAGCAGCACGTCCTCCGCGCGCCCCTGCGGCGCTGCCAGCGCGTCGAGATCGAGAACGACGCCGAACGCGCTCTGCGCCGGCCTCCACGCTACATGCGCATTGAGCAGCGGGACGAACCCGGTGTTGAGCTTACGGCGAGCTTCTATCCCGTAGAGGCTGGTCTCCGCATCGCGGATCTTCGCGGTGAAGCCGACCGCCACATCCAAGCCGTCCTCGAAGACGACGCTATAGCGATAAGTCAGGCGGTACGAGTCGAAGCGGTAGACGGCGAGCAGCGGGGTCCCTGCCGGATAGATCGCCCCCATAAACTCGACGTCTCGATCGAGGGTCCCGCGCGCGTTGACCTGCAAAGGGGCGTAGAGCGCCGAGATCAGGTGCCGATCCGCGATGCGATAGCCCAGCCGCAGCCGAAAAGCGGGGGCGGGCGCTGTCGATAGATCGTCGACGAGCGAGATCTTGGTACCCGTATCTCCTGGAATGCGGGTGTCGTTGCGGCTCGCGGCGACGAGCGCGGCTTCGAATTCCGCCTCGACGCCAGCTAAGGCCGCCCCGGAAGTGAGCATGGCAGCAAAAATAGTTACCGCGGAAAGTTTTCTCAAATGACCTACCTCCTGTCTGTCTCGATTAATAATAATCCTGAAGATGCGCGACGCTACCAACCAGGCAGTCGAATATCCGTGTAATCTTCTAAATAAGCGCGACCAAAGGGGCATGAAATGGCAGAAGCGAATACGATCCTAAGCTCGGTAGGTGCTCGTCAGATCCGCGAGGCGGCGCCCCTACCCGCGCCGGGCTGCGTCCGTGCCGCGAACGAGATCGCCGGGAGGCTCATAGAGGCCGGCGTCGCGGTCGCCGCGGTGGCCGCGGCGCGGGCAAACCCGGCGCTCGGCGAGCGCGAGCGCAAGGCCTATGATAGGGCTATAGGCCCGACGGGTCCTG
>CAYXQW010000155.1:1602-4247 GCA_964466695.1 uncultured Bdellovibrionales bacterium | reverse complement strand
CAGATCCCAGTGACTATCACCGGGGTGGCGCTCGAGGACACGCCGCGTCGGGTACTCGAGGAGGTCGCGCGGACAGCGGGCCTCACTTCCGTCAATGTTTCGAGCGGCGCGCGCAACGCGCATCAGCAAGCCCAGGCCATGTTCGGTCTTATCGGCAGCAACGACGCGGCTTACGCCTATGATCTTTATGGTCCGAGCGGCGACAGGGTGATCGACGTATATGCGGCGGAAGTGGCCAAGACGCCGCGGCCGAGCGACGCAGCGATCATCGCCGCGATGGAGGCCAAGATCAACGAGGTCGGTCCGGGCAACGTCTCGAATCATTGCAGCGACGTTTACTACACGTTCGATGTCTCGAAGTGGTCGGTGCCCGCGGACAAGCGCCAGGCGTTCGTTGACGCGCTCGGCGCCCACGCGGAGGTGCAGGCGTTCATCGACGAGAACGACTGCTATCACATCCAGGTTCGGCGCGAGTGAGGGCCCTAAGGTTACAACGCCACGTCGTAGATCACTCGTAGCTCAGCGCCCGCGCTGCCCTCCTCGACGCGCAGGCTCACGGTCTCGAGCTCGGAGATCGTGATGATCTCCCCGTACGTGTAGGTGTCGGCGGCACGAGCGACGAGCGCCTGTGCGATGTTACGTATCGCCCCCGGATGATTAGCCACGTCAACGAGCTTGCCGAAGACCTCCGCCGCGCGCGCGAGCCACAGCGCAGGTGTGCGCTCGTCGGGCGAGGTGCCTTGCCGCGGGAAAGAGAAGGTAAGCACATAGTGCGCGCACCCCGCGTGCTTGATGGCGACGACCGTGCCGTCTTTCAGCGTAGCCGTCTCGTCGGCCGTCCCGTCGTCGCGGTGCGGCATGAGCTCGTGGCTTACGAGGCCGTCGCCACCCGCTCTGAGCACCGGGGCAGGCTCGCCGCGAGCGCACGTGTCGCCCGCCTGGGCCTCGCCCCTGGAGGTGGCCGTGGTAGTACAGCCGTTTGCGGCGAGCAGGCAAGCCGCGACGACCGCTCCTCTAGTCAAGAAATAGCGCATCGTGATCTCTCCTGGTCTTTGAGCTGCCAAAACCTACTCGGGATCATGGTTTACGGGCAAGCGTGCCTTGGCCCACCGTGCGATGGAAAAATCGAACCTGGTAGCTAATCTCTAGATCCCCTCGCTCTGCTCCACCGCGCTCAAGGTCACCGCCGCCGCGCTCTCACCCTCGATCGAAGAGACCAACGCCTTGTTCTTCCAGGCCCCCGAGCGCCAGCGCCCGACCATGATGAGGCCACGCACCCACTCATCGGCCGCCATCGCGATCCAGATCCCGACGAGCCCGTAGCCCATGCGCACGCCGAGCAGCCAGGCACCTCCCACCCCGAGACCCCACATCGACGCCATCCCCACGTACACCGGGAAGCGTACGTCACCCGCGCCCTTGAGCGCCGGGATGACCACCGTGTTGAAGTTGCGCGCCGGCTCGTGGATCTGGGCCACAAAATAGACGGCCACGCACAGCGCGAGCACCTCGGGATCCTTTGAGAAGAGACGCCAGAGCCACTCTTGGGTGAGCGCGATCCCGAAGATGAGCACGACCGAAATCGCGATGCCGGCGGCGAGGTAATAGTAGACACGCCGCGCCGCCTCCTGGTAGCGCGCCGCCCCCACGTAGTAACCCACCTTGATCTGCGCACCCATGCCGATACAGATGCCGGGCATGAACACGTAGCGGAGCACCGCCAAGACCACCCCATAGGCGGTGAGCGCGTCCGTCCCCATGTGCGCAATCATCGTCAAGATCGCGATCTGCGAGATATTGTACGAGAGGTTCTCGCCCGCCGTCGGCACCCCCACGGCGAGCACGGCCTTGTAGACCCGACGAGGGATGCGACGAAGCTCACCGAGCGGTAGCTCGATGTCTTTTTTGCGCTTGATCATCCCGTAGTAGAAGGCGCACGCCACCATCTGCGCGAACACATTGGCCGCGGCGACCCCGGGCACCCCGAGCACCGGCAGCCCGAACGGGCCGAAGAGACAGATGGCGTTGCCGATCACCGTGAGCACGATCGCGAGCACGTTCACCAACATCGGCTCGCGCGTATATCCCCAGGCGCGCACGATGCTCGCCTGCCCGATGTTAAAGGCGATGAAGAACGAGAAACCTCCGTAGATCATCATGAACTGCCGCGCGTAGAGGGCGACCTCGGGGTCGAGCGCGTAGCGCGAGATGATAAAGCCGATGCCAAAAAACGTGAGCGCCGAGACCAAGACCCCGACGACCATCACCAACACCAGGCTCCCCACCCCCACGAGCCCGGCCTCGCGCGGCTTGCCGGCGCCGAGGTTTTGCGAGATCAAGATGCTCGCCCCCACCGCTACCATCATGTAGACGAGCACTATGAAGAACGAGAACTGGTTGACGAGGCTCATCGCCGCTACCGCCTTCGCGGAGTAGCGGCTCAGCATGAGCGTATCCACGCTCATGAGCGCCGTGCGGAGGATGTTCTCGATGAAGATCGGCCAGACGAGCTGCAACAACGGGATGCGGGTGCGATCGATATTGACTTGAGACATGGAGGGAGACCAGCCGGCACAGTACCGCGACCGTCAGGGAGCGGCCAGCTAGCCGTTACGCCCCCCAACTCCCCCCTCGCCAGAGCATCA
>CAYXQW010000155.1:0-1592 GCA_964466695.1 uncultured Bdellovibrionales bacterium | reverse complement strand
GCCGGATGACTTGAGATTGCTCAGGCAGACAACAAACACAAAACTAACACAATCTATACGAACTGCCTGCTACCACCAAACCTCGCCCTGCATGCCGAAGGTGCCACCAGAGGTCTGGTTGCCGTAAGCATTGCGGGTGAGGGCACCAGTCTGCCAGTGACCATACACCTGGTTGGTGCCGGGGCCAGCGCCCTCGTTCCACCAAGCCTGGGTGTAGTACAAGCGAACCGACGGACGCGACCAAGCCTCGGGGCCGGCGTTGATCGCCAAGGCGGCCGTGAGCTTGTTGAGGGAGCTGTTGATGGCGCCCTCGGCGGTGTCGTCGACGCGGTCATGACCGTACTCGAGCATGAAGCGGAACGGACCGGAGATGCCAGTGTCGGTGCGGAAACCGGCGCTCAAGACGTTGACCGGATCGCTCCAGTCGGCGTCGGGATCGCCACGGCCCTTCGCGCTGCGGTAGTAGACGAGCGCGTCGACGTTGGTGCGGAACTCGGGGAAGCCCATGCCCTGCTGCACAAAGAAGCGATAGGTCTGCTCCACCGAGCTCATCATCAACTTGCCGCCGAGCAAAAGCTCGCCGTTCAAGACGCCACCGAGCTTGTGGTAGACGCCGATGTCGTTGCGAGCCGGCCGGCCCCAGATGACGTCCGGCGGATCCTCGCCGAGCGACTCGTTGACCGTCTTCGACGCGTTGTGATTGACGTACCAGAGCGAGAGCTCACCATTCTCGACCGTGGGGATGAAGGCATGCGCCTCGACCTTGAAGGGCTTGATGGTGGCGTCAGCGGCCTCGGGATCCGAGATGGGGTTGACCATCAACGCCACGCTGACCTTGGCCGGCCCGAGCTGCATATCTTCGATACCAGCGCCGTCGCCGTCCTCGTTCTGCTGGAACATATCGTTGATGCCAGTCTGTAGCCGCGAGTACTGACGACGACCTGCCCAGATCTTGCCTTTGGCAAGCTGAGGCACGCCAGCGCCGTATACGTAGACTTGACCGAAGCTCGTCGACAGATTGCCGTTGGTCCAGGTGGTGTACTGGGTCGGCATGACGACCAGGCCCCAGGTCGACTCGTCGTCGAGCTTGGCAACCTCATAAGTGAAGATCGGCTCGATAACGTAGTCGCACTCGTTACCAAGACGGAACTTCGAGTCGGCGCCGGCCAGGCCGTAGCACACACCGGGGCCGCCGGTCGTGGCCAAGCCCATGCCAGCACGGATGTAGCCGTTGAACCGAAGTTCACCAGCCGCCGCCGGGCTGACCCAAGCAAGGGCCAGAGCGATTAAGCTGCACTGAGCAATGTACCGCATTCACTCCTCCTATGGTCTCACGTGTCCGCGTTGCCGCGGGTGTTTGGATTCAGCCGGGTGACTCCACCCGATTGAAACTTGGTTGCACACACTCAAAAACCCCTTCGTCTCACGAAGAGAGACGACGCAGGCCTACCACTAGTCGCACCTCGAACACAAGCAAATGCACACGTCCTATGACGATTTTCGGTGCGAAAAGAACGTGACGTAAACATGGGTTCTCACCCGACCCCGAGGCTCTCGCCCGATGCCGCGAACAAGTGGCATCCGCCCTTGTG
>CAYXQW010000154.1:0-6909 GCA_964466695.1 uncultured Bdellovibrionales bacterium | reverse complement strand
ACAAGCGCGATGCTGCCAGCGCCCCGGCGCGTCGCCGCAAGCGCCGCCTCGTTGACGAGGTTTTCGAGATCCGCCCCGGTGAAGCCGGGCGTAAGCGCCGCGACTTGCTCGAGCTCGACGTCCTCGTCGAGCTTCACCTTCTTTATGTGCACCTGCAAGATCTCGATCCGGCCGCGCTTGTCGGGGCGATCGACGAGCACCTGCCGATCGAAGCGCCCGGCCCGCAGCAACGCCGGATCGAGCACCTCGGGGCGGTTGGTGGCAGCGAGGAGCACGATGCCGCTCGACGCGTCGAAGCCGTCCATCTCGACTAGGAGCTGGTTTAGGGTCTGCTCCTTCTCGTCGTGACCGCCCCCGAACCCCACGGCCCCCCGCGCGCGGCCCATGGCGTCGAGCTCGTCGATGAAGATGATGGCCGGGGCCTTGGCGCGCGCCTGCACGAAGAGGTCACGCACGCGAGCCGCCCCCACGCCGACGAACATCTCGACGAAGGCGGAGCCCGAGATCGAGAAGAACGGCACCCCGGCCTCCCCCGCCACCGCGCGCGCGAGCAGGGTCTTGCCCGTCCCCGGCGGGCCTACGAGCAAGATCCCCTTGGGCATCCGCGCCCCGAGGCGACCATGCTCTACGGGGCTCTTGAGGAAGTCGACGGTCTCGCGGAGCTCGTCCTTGGCCTCGTCGACGCCCGCGACGTCGGCGAAGGAGGTCTTGGTGTCGTTCTCCACGTAGACCTTGGCCTTGCTCTTGCCGATCGACATGAGGCCGCCGCCTGCGCCCATGCGCTCGGAGAGGCGGCGCATGAGCAAAAACCAGATCCCGAAGAAGAACAGCACGGGCAGGATCCACGAGAGCAGCGTCGCCAAGAAGTTGCTCTCGATGTACCCGGAGAACTTGACGTCGTGCGCCAAGAGCTCGGCGGCGAGATCAATGTCGACCCGCGTGGCGCGGAAGTAGCGCTTGTCCTGCGCGCCTGGATCCTTGAGCTCGCCGCGGATCTCGTTCTCGGTGATCACCACCTCCTTGACCTTGCCCTCGCGCACGAGCTGTTGGAACTCGCTGTAGGCGAGCGTCGCGACACGTTGGCGGCCGATCCACAGATCGTGGATCAAGATGACACCCATGATGGCCACCATGGCGTAGAACAAGTTGAAGCGCGTCGTCTTGTGCATGAGCCTTTGTATACTCCTATGGATCGCGCGCGGGCACGCCCCAAAAATCGTAGAAGTTGAACCACTGCAGAGGATGAGCGCGCGCCATGGCCGTAAGACGTCCAGCGTACCAACACACGTGCTCGGCCAGCGACTCCTCGCGGTCGAGCTCGATCGCCCGCGGCGGATCGATCACGATGCGATAGTCGTCACGCCCCTCCTTCACCGCGAAGACGAGCACGAGCGGCACGCGCGCCGCCGCCGCCAAGAGAAACGGCGCGGTGGAAAAAGGCGCCGCGCGGCCGAGGAAGTCACACATGAGGAAGCGCTTCGAGCGCGCGCGATCGCCGTGCATGGCCACGAGCTCCCCGCGCCGCAGGGCCGCGAGCACCTTGAGCGATGGCATCCCACGCGCCCCGAGGGAGATCACCTCGGGGCGCGCCGCGTCACCGCCGAAGCGCCGGTGCAAGGCCTTGAGCACGGCGCGCTCGGCGTCGAGCATGACGACGCTGACCTTGCGCCCGCTTTGTGCGAGCAGCGCCCCCGCGAGCTCGTAGTTGCCGAGGTGCCCCGAGACGAGGAGCGCGCCACCTTGGAGGCGCGTCGGATCTTCGCCCTCGATCTTCCAACGCAAGCCATGGCGCGCGGGGTCGTGCAGGCAGCACCTGTCGATGATGCTCTCGGCGAACGTGTAGAGGTGCCGGTGAGCGCGACGTGCGCGCTTGATGCGGCCGCGCACGGGTGAAGACGCCGCGTCGAGAAACGCCGCGCTCGCGCGGACGGAGCTTCGCGCCATGAGGAGGAAGTAGAGGGTGACGAGACGAGCGCAGGCGTAGGCTATGCGCCGGCCGCCGAGGCGCACGCAGGCCAGCATGGCGGCGTGACCGAGCACCCCGCCGCGCGAGCGCCCGGACCAGGCGGCGGCGCGACGGCAGAAGCGCGGCGGCCAGCCGAGAGGCCAGAGCCAGGTGAGCAAGACGAGGCGCGCGTTCGTAAGGAAGATCCGGAACGTGTCGACGACGGGCCGGAAGTGGCTGATGCGCTCGTGCTTTCTCGGGTAGTGGACCTCGATCGGCAACGACGAGATCGGCACCCCTGCCCGGCCGGCGAGCACCAAGACCTCCGATTCATAGGCATAGCCCAAAGCGCGCGCGCCGAGGCTCAGGGTCGTAGCTACGGGGTAGACCCGAAACCCCGACTGCGAGTCCACCCCTCTTCGACCCGTCTCGAGAAACAGCCAGAGGTTCGCGAAGGCGCGGCCGAGGCGCGTCCCGAGCCCGACGTTCTCGATCGCGAGATCGCGCTGGCCGACAATGATGGCCTCCTCGTCGCGCATGAGCGCGCGGCGAAAACGCGGGATGTCCTCGGGGTGGTGCTGGAGGTCGGCGTCGAGCGTGATGACGTGGGTGTAGCCTTCCTCGTAGGCGAGCTTAAGCCCGGCGCGAAGCGCGCTGCCTTTGCCGCGGTTTTGTGCCTCGCCTATCACGAAGTTGGGGACGGTCGCCGCCGCGAGCGCGTCCTTAGCGCGCGTCAGGGTGTCGTCGCGCGAGCCGTCGTCGACCACGATGACCGCAAGCTGCGGCGCCGCCTGCCGCACGCGGCGCAAGACCTCAAGGATGGTGGCGCCGTTGTCGTAAGCTGGGATCAAGACCGCAGGGCGCGGCGTGATCGCGGCGCCGAGCCTGGCGCGGGCTCGGTGACCGCAGGCCCCGCAGCGCGTGGCACCTCTGGCGGCACGACGCAGCCAGAGGGCCGTCGCGACAAAGAGTGGCGCGGCGAGCGCGGGCATAAACAAAAGGAGCGTAAGGCCGAGGAGCCCGAGAAGGAGCGCCCCGCGCGGCAGGAGCCCCGCGCGCTCGTCGACATGGAGGCGTGCGCCGCACCTCTCGCAGGGCCAGAGCGCGCGCCGAGCTCGCAAGATCAACCCTCGTTCGCGAGCGCCGCAAGCAGCGCGCGGTGCAGGCCGCCGAACGAGCCGTTGGAAAAAACTATCACCACGTCGCCCGCGCGCGCCTCCTCGGCGAGCGTAGCGACGATGTCGTCTACCAGGGGGATCGCGCGCGCGTGCCCGCCGCGCGCGCACAAGGCGCCGGCGAGGCCAAAAGGATCGAAGCGCGAGGAGACCGGGATCTCGGCGAGGCGCTCGTGGCTCGCGATCACGACCTCGTCGGCGTCGCTAAACGCCGCCTCGTACTCGTGCTGCAAGACGTTGCGACGGCTCGTGGCCGAGCGCGGCTCGAAGATGGCCCAGAGCCGGCGACCGGGCCAGCGCGTCCTGGCCGCCGCGAGGGTCCCCCGCACCGCCGTCGGGTGATGCCCGAAGTCATCGACCACGGTGACGCCGCGCGGCTCGCCGATGACCTCGAGCCGCCGCTTGACGCCCTGAAAAGACGCGAGCCCGAGCGCGAGCTCTGGCGGCGTGAGCCCGGCCGCCATGAGCGCCCCGATAACCGCGGCCACGTTTTGCAGCCCGACCTCGCCGTAGAGCGGCGCGCGCATCGGCCCGAGCGCGCGGCCGCGAAAGACCGGGACGAAGCTTAGACCATCGGGGCCGGAGGCGACGTCCTCGAGCCAAAGATCGGCCTCTTTGCGCGGCCGCTCGGAGTAGCGGATCACCTCGCGCGCGCGGGCCTTGTCGAGGAGGGCGAGCGCCCGCTCGGCCCCGCACCAAACGACGAGCCGCCCCTCCTCGGGCACGGTCGCGACGAGCTTGGCGAACGCACGCTCGAGGTCTGCGATGGAGCCGTAGATGTCGGCGTGGTCATACTCGAGGCTGGTGATGACGGCGGTGCGGGGGCGGTAGTGGAGAAACTTGGGGCCCTTGTCGAAGTAGGCCGTGTCGTACTCGTCGCCCTCGACCACGAAGTACGGCCCCGCGCCCACGCGGAAGGACTCGGCGTAGCCCACCATCGCCCCCCCGACCAGAAACGACGGGTCGCGCCCCGCTGACACGAGCACGTGCGCCGCGAGCGCCGACGTGGTGGTCTTGCCGTGGGTGCCGGCGATGACGACGCTGTGCTTGTCGCCGATGCCGAAGCGCGCGATCGCCTGCGGCATCGAGAGCTGCAAGAGTTCGAACTCGCGCGCGGCTTGTGCCTCGGGGTTTTGCGCGCGGATGACGTTGCCCACCACCACGAGGTCGGGTCGCGGCGAGAGGTGCTTGGCGTCGTAGCCCTCGAAGACCTCTATCCCCCACTCGCGAAGCTTGTCGCTCATGGGCGGATAGACGTGCTCATCGCTGCCGGCCACGCGGTGGCCCTGGCGCTTGAGCATCCCCGCGAGGGCGCCGACGCCCGTGCCGCAGATGCCGAGCAGATAGATGTAGCTCAAGGTCTTCCTCCGGGTTTGCGCGCCGCGGGCCGACCTTGCGGGTCGCGAAAGGCGCTCGCGCCCTGGCTCGTCGTCCGCGGGAGCAAGGTCTCGCCGTGCTTGGCGACAAGCTCGAACAGGCGCGCGTGGAGCTTCGCTATGCGCGCGGTCTTCTCTTCGCCGCCCGGCATGTGCTGGGTGTTCGCCAAGAGCACGCCGATGACGTCGGTCGAAAGATCGATCCATAGGGCCCCGCCCGTAGAGCCCACGTGGCCCACCGAGCTCTGGGAGAACTTCTTGCCGGCGGGCGAGTCGTTGACCGTGGGCGCCTGCCACCCGAGCGCGTACGTGCTCTTGGCGACGCGGCGCGAGCGCGTAAAGAAGCGCTTGACCGCGCCGCCGAGGAAGAACCGCTCGCGCCCGCGGTAGCTCGAAAGGAGCGCCCGCGCCACCTGCCACACCGCGTCCACGGTGCCGAAGAGGCCTGCGTGCCCCGCGACCCCCCCGAGGGCCCACGCCAAAGGATCGCTCACCTCGCCGCGCACCGCCCGCGCGCGCGCCGCGCACTGCGCGCCGGCGGCGAAGACGCGCCGCGCGAGCAGGCGGCCTTGCTGGTAGTCGCCCTGCTTTACGAAGAACAGGTCCTTCGCCACACCGAGCGGCTCATAAATCTCGCGCGCGAGCATACGATCGAGCGGTTGCTTACTGATGCTCTCGATGGCCCAGCCGAGCACGACGAAGTCGAGCGCGGAAGCTCTCATGTTCTTGCCGGGCTCGTAGGCGAGCTCGAGCTTCGCGATGAGCTCCTGTAAGTCTTCGTGCATGGCTTCGGTGCCCGCGCGCCGCGCGGCCGCCGGCCTCTTGGCGTCGAGCGCGAGGAGGTCTCGCCACAAATTGTCGCCCGCAGGAAAGCCCGCGCTGTGATCGAGGAGCATGTCGAGCATGACGGGCAAAAAGCGCTCGTCGCGAAGCTTTGCGACCGTCTTCGCGAGCGAGGCGCCAAGGTCCATGCGGCCCTTACCCACGAGCCAGAGCGCGCCGAGGCCCGCACCGAGCGGCCCGGTGAGCGAGCCCAGGTCGTAGAGCTGCTCGAAGTTGGACCTTACGCCTACGGGTGGCGGCGCGTGCGGCTGACCGTAGACCCCGCGATGAAAGATATGGTCGCCGACCGACGCGACGCACGCCGCGGTGGAGAAGAGCCCCTCTGAGAGCCCGGTGCTTATGCACCTGTCGAGCTCGGGGAGCTCAGGCGGAGCCTTCGGCGGCGCGGCCCGGCCTAGCATGGAGGTGTAACCTCGAGCGTCCCTTGGCCCACGTCGAGCACGGCCTCACCCCCGAGCAGCACCGCCCGCGCACAAGGCTCGTGGCCGAAGGGAAAGCCGAAGGCGAGCGGCACCGCGAGCCCTGCTGCGGCGCGGGTTATCGCCTCGACGGGGGAGGCGCCGTCATCCTCACAGCGCGAAAGCTGCCCCACCACGATCGCCCGCACCCCCGCGAGCGCGCCCGCCTGGACGAGCTGCACGAGCGCGCGGTCGAGGCGATATGGTCGCTCACCGATATCTTCGATGAGCAAGATGGCGCCACGAAGGTCTGGGAAATTCGGGCCGCCGACGAGGGAGGCGAGCACCGTGAGGTTGCCGCCGCGAAGCGCCCCACGCACGCTAAGCCCCGCGGGCCCAGGTGGCGTTGACGACTGGTAGGTCAAAGGCCCGGGGTTACGGAGCAAAGCGAAGAGCTCGGCGCGCGCCTCCTCGCTCCAAGACGCGAGCGTGGTGACGTTGGCCCCGTGCACCGAGAGCACCCTCGCGCGACCCCACGCCGCGTGCAGCGCCGTCGCGTCTGAGAAGCCCACGAGAGCTTTGCCCGCGCGCGCGATGGCCTCGGGCTCGAGGCCGGGCAAGAGATGCGCCGCGCCGTAGCCACCTCTCGCAACCCAGATGATTTTCGTATCGGGCTCGGCGAGGGCTTCGCAAAGCTCCGCGAGCCTACGCGCGCCGCTGCCCGCGAGATAGAGCTCACGCGCGAACAGCTCCTCGTCGTAGCGCAGAACGAAACCCGCGCCTTCGAGCAACGCGACGCCGCGAAGGAAGGCCTCACGGTCGAACGACCCACTCGGCGCCACGATGCGCACCGCCGTCCTTATCGAATGTTTGTCGCTCATGCCCCCTGGCTTGTAGCGCGCGACGGCAGGGCTCGCCAACGTCCCGGCGCGGGGAGGCCGGACGCGCCCGAAGAACTATCTCGCGCCCACCGTGGCGAGAGCCTGCGTCACGGTAGCGAGGTTGGCCTGCGCCCAGGGGATACGCTCGAGGGCTTTGCTGGCTTTTTGTAGAGCCTCGTAAGCGAGTCTTCGTCAACGGTGGCGGTCAAGTCCAAGTCCACGTCGCCGTCAAGCCTGCAGGGGCGGTCGCAGACGCGGGCGCCGGTCCTTGACCTTGACGTGGACGTCGGC
>CAYXQW010000153.1:1990-6915 GCA_964466695.1 uncultured Bdellovibrionales bacterium | reverse complement strand
TGAGCTGGGTGTACTGCGAACCGAAGTCGAGGACCAAGACTGTCTGCATGGGTGCTTCTTTCAAGCTCAAACGCGGTAGTTCGGCGGCTCTTTGGTGACCGTGACGTCGTGGACGTGACTCTCCCGACCGCCGGCCTGCGTGATACGTACGAAGCGCGCGCGCTCACACAAAGACGCGAGATCCGAGGCCCCGACATACCCCATCCCAGAGCGCAGACCGCCGATGAGCTGCGCGACGGTGGTGGACATGGCGCCCTTGTAGGGCACGAGACCCTCCACGCCCTCGGGCACGAGCTTGAGCGGCTCCGATGTCTGCTCTTGGAAATAACGATCGGCGCTGCCGTCTTGCATGGCGCCGATGGAGCCCATGCCGCGATACGATTTGTAAGACCGCCCCTGGTAGAGCACCACCTCCCCGGGAGCCTCGTCGGTGCCCGCGAGCAGGCTGCCGATCATCACCGAGGAGGCGCCAGCGGCGAGGGCTTTTACGACATCACCCGAGAAGCGCACGCCGCCGTCGGCGATCACCGGGACGCCGTGCTTTTTGGCCTCGCGCGCGCAGTCTAGCACCGCGGTGAGCTGCGGCACCCCCACGCCCGAGACCACGCGCGTGGTGCAGATGGAGCCCGGCCCGATGCCGACCTTCACCGCGTCGACGCCGGCGGCGATGAGCGCGGCGGTGGCCTCGGCGGTGGCGATGTTGCCCGCGACGAGCGGCAGCTCGGTGAAGTGATGGCGGATCTCGCGCACGGCGTCGATCACCCCCTGGCTGTGACCGTGCGCCGTATCCACCACGAGCACATCGACCCCGGCCTCGACGAGCGCGGCCGTGCGCTCGAGCCGCTCTTTGCCCACCCCCACCGCCGCCCCGACCCGCAGCCGCCCGAGCGCGTCCTTGGTGGCGAACGGGTGCTGCTCGCTCTTTTGGATGTCCTTGATCGTGATGAGGCCCTTGAGCTTCCCGTCGCCGTCGACCACCGGCAGCTTCTCGATGCGGTGCTTTTGCAAGAGCGCCTTGGCCTCGGCGAGCGTTATCCCCTCGGCCGCGGTCACCACCGTGGTCGTCATGACGTCGCGCACATTGAGCCGCGTGTCCTCGACGAAGCGCAGATCGCGCGCGGTCACGATCCCCACGAGCTGCTCGTGATCCACCACGGGGATGCCGCTTATCTCATACTTGCGCATGAGCTCACGCACGTCGGCGACGCGCGCGCCGGAGTCGATGGTGATGGGCGCCACGATCATCCCCGACTCGCTCTTCTTGACGCGCGCCACCTCCCGCGCCTGGCCCGCGATCGACAGGTTCTTGTGCACGAAGCCGATGCCGCCCTCGCGCGCGATGGCCACGGCCATGTGGCTCTCGGTCACCGTGTCCATGGCGGAGGAGACGATAGGGATGGAGAGCGCGATCCCGCGCACCAAGACGGTGTCGACGGTGACCTCGCGCGGCACCACCTGCGAGCTTTGCGGCACGAGCAAGACATCATCGAAGGTCAGGGCCAAAGGGAACGACGTAGCGGTCATGCGAAGGCTCCCGAGCAAAAAGAAGAGCCCTTCTATATCGACCGCGCGGCTTATGGCTACTCGGCGAGCAGCATCTCGAGGCCGGTCTCCGCTTCTTTGAACAAAAGCTCGATATCGTGGAGATCTTCGTACATGTCGCTCGTGGTGTAGTTGTCGGCCAGGACCAAGATGCGCGGCCGCTCCTTCGCCCCCACCGCCGCGAGCAGAGACACGGCCCCGGGATCGAAGCCGAACAGGCCGCCGAGCTCGGCGTTGCGCGCGTCCAAAACCGCGAGCCCATAAGCGATCTGACGATCGCCGAGCCGCGCCATGGTGAGGGGCAAGGAGCTCTCCGGCACCTCGAGACGCCGAGGCTCGACGCCCGCGCGGCCGATGACCCGGCAGGCGCGCCCGTCGCAGAGAACCACGAACACGCGCTGGAAATAATTGAGCAGCGCCCGGCCCGCCATGCGGCCTACCTCGTCGATGTGCTTGGCCTCGTAGAGCTGCTCGACAGCGTCGAAGAACCCGAGGCGCTCCAAGGCCTTCTCGGCCGAGACATCGAGCGGCGGGTGCGCGCCCTCCGGGCTCACGAAGGGCACAGGCGGCGCCGCGGGCTCATCGTGTACGGGAGCCACCCGCGCGGGCCGTGGCCTCTCGGCAAAGACGAGCGGCGCCTTCTCCAGCTCGTCGCCGGCCGGATAGACGGCGCCGAGCACCGCCTCGATCTCGGTCTCGAGCGCCACGTACGCCCCGACCGCCGCGCGCGCGTGGTACGCCACCTCGTGGAGCTGGCCTAAGACGCGACCGTCGGCGAGCGCCACCCCGAGCATCTCGCCATCCCAAGAGTAGGGCAGGATGCGCAACCGCCGCGCCACCTCGCGCGGCACGCGGCGAATGGCCTCGGGCGAGGCGCGGTTGAGCGTGCCGGGCGGTAGCGCCGGGATCGCGAGCTGCCGCGCGAGCATGGCGAGCAAGGCCTCGGGGCGCACGTAGCCGAGGCTCAGAAGGCAGGTGCCGAGCAGCCGCCCGGACTGGCGCTGTAGCCTCAGCGCGTCATAGAGCTGCGGCCGCGAGATCAAGCTCTCGCGAACCAACAGCAAGCCGAGCGTCTCGTGTGCTGACACGCCATGAAATGTACCGGCTTTCCCGGGTGTGGCGCAAAGGTTACGTGCGCCCGCGCGCGCGCCTGTCGTGCAAGAGCTGCAACACCGCCGCGAGCACCGTAAACGAGACGACGAGCATCGTGGCGAGGCCCAAGCACGCGAGAAACCCCATCGACTTGAGGCCGTTGTGGCTCGCGAGGAGAAGCGCCCCGAAGCCCGCGATCGTGGTGAGCGTGGACGAGGCCACCGCCGTCCCCACCGAGCGCAGCGCGACCACCGGCGAGCCCCCCTCGACGAAGCGGTGCAGGAGGTAGAGGCCGTGGCTCACGCCGAAGCCGAGCAAGATGGGCAAGATGATGATGTTCATGAAGTTCAGGCGTCGATCGAGCAAGGCCATGAGGCCGAGCGTGGCGACGAGCCCGACGCCGAGCGGGATGATGGCCGCGAGCGCGAGGCGCCACGAGCGGAAGTCGAAGAGCACCATGAACAAAAGCCACGCGGCGGCGAGCACGAGCGTGAGCTTGCCGTCGAAGAGCACCATGCGCGCGAGCTTGGCGTAGAGCAGCGGCAGGCCGGCCGCGCGATACTCCTCGCCCGAAGCAGAGCGGATGACCGAGATCTCGTCGGCGAACTTGAGCGTCTCCTGCCCGTCCCAGAGGTCTACCTTCGGGTAGACGAAGGTGAGGTAGCCGTGGTTCTCGGGCCGCGCCGAAGGGAGGTTTTTGAACATGGAGAGGAAGCTCTTGGGCAAGCCGTCGACGTCGAACGGCTTGGCGGCGAGCACCTTCTCGAAGAGCGGCAGCTTCGGCCGCAAGCTCTCGGGGATGATCGAAGGATCGATCTCGGCGAGCTCTTTACGCCACGCGGCGAGCACCTCGGCGTTCGCCCGCGCGACCTCTTGATCGGGCACGAAGGAGAACATCGACACGACCTGATCGACCGTGCGGTACTTGTCGGGGTTTTGGGTGAGCTCGTCCCACAGCGCCTTCGCCTCGGCGACGGTGCGCGTGTAGACGCCCGTCGGGTCGGACGAGATCTGGAAGCGCCGACTGATCTCGTCTTGGAGCTTGATCGAATAAGCTTCGTCGGAGAACAGGGCGCGCGTATCGTAGTTGAAGCGCACACCATCGTGGAGCCGCGCGGAAAACGGCGCGCGGCCCTCGGGGGTGACCGAGACCTCGGACCGCCACGGGATGGCCGCGGCGACGAGCACCGCGAAGACTAAGGATGCGAGCGCGAGCAAGAGCCGCGGCCGCGGCACGCGCGGCTCGCGCCCATCCGCGCGCGCGGCGAGCGGCGCCATGCGACCGACCACACGCTCGGGCAGATCCGCGCGGCGGCGACCGAGCAGCGACAAGACGGCCGGGGTGAAGGAGAACAACGTGAGCCAGATGATCACCGTGCCCACGCCCGCGAGCAGGCCGAGCTGCGAGAAGCCGCGAAACTCCGAGACGAGCAAGAGGAGGAACGCCCCGCCCGTGCTCGCCGCCGCCACCGCCGCCGGGCGCCCCGCGAAGACGACGGCGTCCTCTAACGCCTCGTCGTAGCGCTTGCCGAGGCCGAGCTCGATGCGCGTCCTGAACATGAAGTGGATGCCGAAGTCGACCCCGAAGCCGAGCAAGAGGCCCGCGAGCATGCTCGTGACCATGTTGAGCTGCCCGACGGCGAGATACGTAAATCCCAAGGTGAGCACGGTGCCTATCGCCGTGCCGAGGATCACGATGAGGCTCGGCCAGAACCTACGAAAGAAGAGGAAGGTGACGAGGAACACCCCGAAAAACGCGACGACGGTCACCGGCTTGAGCGACTGCATGATGGCGTAGGAGTCGTCGACGTTGGTCTTGTAAGAGCCCGCGTAGCCATAGGCGATCGTGCCGTCCTCGCCCAAAAGCTCGTAGTCCTCGACGAGCTTGGCCCCTTGGGCGTTCTTGCGCGAGTAGTCGGCGAACAGCACGTCGAGCCGCTCGACGAGCGCCTTGGTGCGCCCGAGATCGTTGGCGTCCCACATGGGCTTGATGAGCAAAAGCTGCATCTTGCGATCGGGCGAGATGTAGTAGTCGTCGGCGATGCTCTTTTTGCCCACGTGGTTGTACTTGGCGATGAGGTCCGAAAGATCGAGCTTTTTCGGCGCGGTCTCTACGAGCTCGAAGAAGAACGGGCTCGCTCGCCGCATCTCGTCGCGGAGGTAGGCCATGATGCGCCGCTTCGCCTCGAGGAGGTCCTCGGTCGCGATGAACAGCACCATGTTCTCCTGGAAGAAGTCCACCGGCACCTTGTAGGTGAGGTTGCGCACGTGCTCGGTGTCGGCCGTGATGC
>CAYXQW010000153.1:0-1980 GCA_964466695.1 uncultured Bdellovibrionales bacterium | reverse complement strand
AGATCATCTACCCGGTCTCCGAGAGCATTGGCCACTCTGCGGCTCATGTCATAGACCACGTCGGCCGCGGCCCCGCTGCCGTTGAGGGAGACGACTGAGGCTCCCGGTAGGAGAGCCTTCACCGCATCGGCCACCGCCTTGAGCTTCGCCTCCTCGCTCGAGCGCAAGGCCACGATGAGGTGCCCCGTGCCGCCGACCATGTCGATCACGCGCTTGACCGCCACGACCTCGGGCAGGTCCTGCGAGATCAAGTCGAGCTGGTTGGTGTTGAGCGAGAGCCGGCTCGCGCCGAGGCCCGCGAGCACAAGGAGCGCGGCGATGATGGCCAGGGTGAGGCGGGGCTTGCCCACGACGAAGCGCGCGAAGCGGCGCGCCACGCGGTCGAAGGGGTGAGACGTAGGCGAGCTCATAACGCGAGGGCTTAGCGCAGATCCCTCCGAAACATCTAGATGTTTCCGACGAGCAGCTCGCTCTCGCGCCACGCGAGCATGGCGAGGCGCACACCCTCGGGCCGGCTCGGACCTGCGACCTCGAGCGGCGCGCCGGCCAAAGCGAGCGCGAGCACCTGCCCGCTTGCGGGGGCGCGCACCAAGGTGAAGCGCGTGCACGGGAAGCCCGGGTCCTTGCGATCCGCGAGGTAGAGCACCTCGCCGCCGCCGAGATCGATGAGGTAGGAGGGGTTCTCGGCGGTGCCGATATTGAGCGCGCGGCTAGTCGCGACCTCGATCACCTCGACGACCCCCGCCAAAAGATCGGCCCGCGCCGGGGCCTTGGCGCGCCGCAGGACATGGATCAACACGACGTCGGCGGCGAGCCCGAGCAGGACGAAGCTCCAAAGACCGAGCTCGGTCGCGCGGGCGGTGGTGGCGCCCACGCGCTGCAGCAACAACCCGGCCCCCGCGCCGACGAGCCAACCGATGGCGCCGAGCCCGAGAGGGAAGGCCGCCGCGAGCACGAGCTCTTTGGGCGAGAGGCGCGCGCGGGCACGCAAGGCCTCTGCCTCCTCTTCACCGAGTGGCCGGCGCGGATAGACACGAGCTGAGATCTCGAACAATGCCGCACCCCTTCCGAGCTCTTAGCGTAACCGCTGTGAGGCGAAGACTCAAACGGTAGCGCGACCGTGAGGGAGCGCCTTGGGTCACACCCTCTCGACTTGCCGCTTGCCGGCGCGCGCGGTACTGAAACGAGGGCACACCCCGTGCCCGAGAGGAAAACTCCATGCCCAAGAAGACCGCCCCCATAAAGCTGCACCCGCTGGCGCAGAAGGTCCTCGATCTGCTCGCCGAGGCGCCGGCCTTATCAGAGCACAGCTTCGACAACGTGGTCCGGGAACTGACCCAAGAGCAAGACCTCGAGCTGTGCGGGCAAGGGCTCATGGCCATCGGCCTTTCGATGCAAAAAGAAGGGCGTGATGACGCCGCAGCGCAAGCTCTGGTCTTAAGCTCGCTCACCCTCGCCATCCCCGCCTTGCGCAAAAAGCCGTCCTCGCCCGAGCTCCTCGCGCAAAAGGCCCGGGAGCTCTTGCGCACCGGCCAAAAAAACGGACCGAGCACGCTCGCGGGCATCTCCCCTAAAACTACGCGCGGGGGGGTAGGTCTGCGCGGCGCCAAGTCCAAAGATCGGCGCCGGTAAAAAAATTATTTATCACGCAACTTGCGCGGATTTGTGCCGATAACGAGGGGCGAACAGGTTATTTTGCAGGTTTAGCAACAAGGAGCATCAACCATGGCAGCGGTCAAATTCCCCACTACCCAAGCGGTCGCGAAGGCCGAAAAAGTCTACGCGAGCGCCGATCACACCGCAGTGCTCACGCCCAAGGAGCTCAGCGAGGCCAAGAACACCTTCCGCGCCTCCGCTTCGGCCTTCAACGCGGAGATCGCCAAGATGGGTGCGCGCCTCTCAGAGATCGACGCCGAGCTCGTCCAAGTGAATCACGACTTGGCCTATAGAGGCGGCGCCATGGACAAGCTCCACGCGGAG
>CAYXQW010000152.1:0-6925 GCA_964466695.1 uncultured Bdellovibrionales bacterium | reverse complement strand
GAAGGTCGCGGTGTCGGTGGGGGACTCCTGCGAGGCCGTCCAGCGGCGACGGATCCCGGCGCCAAAGGACCGATAGGCCGAGGTGTCACCCTCGTAGCGCGCGAGGTCGATGCGGGCGTTGGCGCTGATCTCCGAGCGCACGCGGCCGGGCTCGACCGAGATCACCTCGATCCCGAAGGGCCAAAGCTCGAGCCGCAGCACCGCGCTCAGCATGTGCAGCGCCGCCTTGCTCGCGCAGTACGCGCCCGTAAACGGCGTGCCCACCACCCCGACCATGCTGCCGATGTTGACGATACGCCCCGAGCGCGCGCGCATCATGGGCGCGACCACGGCGCGCGTCACGGCGAGGACCCCCGTCACGTTGGTGGCAAAGATCGCCTCGAAGTCCCGGAGCTCGAGCTCGACGAGCGGGCCTACCAGGTTGAACCCGGCGTTGTTGATGAGCATGTCGATGCGGCCATATCGAGCGATGACCTCGGCGACCGCCCGCGAAATGCTCTCTTCGTCCAAGACATCGAGCACATGCGTCGAGATGCGCTCGCGCTGCCCGAGCTCTTCGAGGCTCTCGAGCTTACGCGCCGTGGCGGCCACCTCACAGCCGCGGCGAGCGAGCTCCAAGGCGAGCGCGCGGCCGATGCCGGAGGAGCACCCGGTGATGAGCACGACCTGTTGACGCGAGGCTCCCATGACGTCCGCCCTTATGACACCTCTCACGGCGACCGAGCTAGTACCTGAAGGTGCTCGAGAGGAACACGTAGAAGAACGACTGGAAGTATTCGACGCGGCGGAAGGTCTGCGCGCCCGAGGTGAGCCTGTCGAGGTCGCTCTCGGGGATCACGTCGTGGCCCGTGCCGAAGCTGTACATGACCCCGAGGCGTGAGAGCGTGTGCGCGCCGAAGTATCCCACAGACATCGACATGCCGATGAGATCGACGTCGGGCGGCTGATCATGCGTAGGGACGGCGGCGATCTTAGGGGAGCTCGAGAAGTCGGTGAACACCCCGCCGGCGAGGCTGACCTCCCTCACGATCAAGAACTCCGCCCCGGCGCCCACGTTGAGCACCTGCTCGCGGCGCACGTGCGGCGAGAAGGGGAGCCGCCCGGAGAAGCTCTCGAAGGCCGCACGATCCTTCGCCTTGGGTCTCATGAGGTCGTAGGAGACAGGCGCGTGATAAGTAGCGTCGGCACTGAAGGTATATTTATAGGCGCGCGCGTAACTTGCGCCGAGGCGCACGGTGGGGGCGAGGGCCTGCTTGCTCTTACCGTCGATGGCGAAGTTTTCGAGGGACGGCGACGAGTCCGGCGTCGCACCAGCCGTGGCGCGGATAAAGCTCATGCGCGCCTGCGAGTGCACGGGCAAGGATGGTGGTCGCAGGCTGAAGCCGAGCGCGAAGTTATTCGTGACATCATAGAGCGCGCCGACAGTCAGCACGAAAGCGCCGTTGATGAAGGTGATGTCGTTGGTCACCACCTGGAAGCGGTTTTGCTCCGCGCCCTGCTCGCTCGTGAGCAGGTCCTCGCGGTCGCTGACGCTGCGCAGGATATAGTAGCCCGATACTCCGAGCCGTAGCCGCGGGCTTATGCGCTTACTCGCCCCGAGGCCTGTCCAAAGCTCGCGGTCGGTGACGCGACGCTGATACAGGTTTTGGACGCCCTGAGGGTCGGCGTCACTGCCGGCGATGAAGCTGCGGTAAGACGGCACGACGATGGATAACCCGTAGGCCTGGTTCGGGCGGCCGATCTCGTCGTGATCACCGAAGGCTTTGACGAAGCCGGCGCTCGCCGGGATGATGATGAGGTCGGTGAACTCGAGGCGCAGCTCGTCCACCCCGGGCACCGGGGTGATCAGCCCCTCGGGGATAGAGCCGCGCTCGAAGCCGTAGAGGCTCGTCGAGAGCTGTAAGTTCGTGCGGCTCGCGTCGACGATGCCGGCCGGGTTGTAATAGAGGCCCGAGGGATCGTTGGCGATGGCGGCGAAGGCCCCACCGAGGCCGATGGCCCGCGCGCCGACCAAGAAGTCTTGGTAGTGAGCGTCGTCGGCCCGCGCCACGCGCGCCATACCGCAGCAAAAGAGCAGGAGCGCGAGGCATTTCGTCGTCATATGCCCATCCAAGATATAGTTGCCGAGATTAAGTTTTGCTTTCGTGCGCGATCCGCGCTAAACCCATAATGATAGTTATCTATATCACGGAGGAACTATCTTTTGGACGCTAAAACACTCAAAAATCTCAAAAAAGCCCTGGCCGACCTCGAGCAAGAGCGCCGCACCATCGACGAAGCGATAAGCACGCTCGAGAGCCTGCTGCGCGTCGCGAAGAAGACCGGGGCGAAGAAGACCGTGCTCGCCCGCGCGGGAAAAGTCGCGGAGCCCGCACGGCGTAAGCCGAAGTGGAGCCCCGCCATGCGCAAGGCCGCCAAGGAGCGGATGAAGCGTTATTGGGAGCAAAAGCGCCAAGGGGATTGAGAGTTTCCCTGGCTGTCCTTTCTCGACCGAGTATACTTCTCCGAGCGGATGTAAGCCTGAAACCGGGAAGGCAGCGTTGGGTCTTGTGCTCGCATCGGATTCGATATCTTCACCTCGTCGTGCTCGCGGTGTTGTTGCTACCGCCTCTTTGCGGATGGCGGAGCGCGACGGCGGCGGGCGTCTCTTTCGGGGTCGATACCAACAGCGTCTGTGTCGACGCGGCCGCGGTGCGCCAGCGCGTCGCGCCGTTGCTCTCGCCCTATAGCGAGTCGCGAGGCGGCACGATCACGGTCGTCGCGCGCAAGGCGCAGGCGAAGACCGTGCTCGTGCTGCGCGTCGTGGCCGTCTCGGGCGAGGTCGTGCTCGAGCGGCGCACCAGCCTTCGTCCCGAGGATTGCCCGAGCGCCCCGGAGCTCGTCGCCACTATCCTCGAGCGCTTCTTGCGAGATTTCCCGCGCACGCGCTGGGCCGATATACCTCCGGCCGGTGAGACCTCCGTGGTGTTGGTAGGTCGCGGCTTGCCTTGGGTCGTGGGTATGCTGCGCACCTCGGCGGCGGCGCATTACCCGGGGCTCGGCGCCGATCTCGAGGTCTCCGGCGCGCTCGAGGTAGGGACGGTCGCGCGGCGGCTCTACACCTCGGCTATCTTGCGCGCCGGCACTCCGCGAGAGCTCGGGGCAGGACATTTCCTCGATGCGTTCCTGGGGCTCGGGGTGGGTTGGCGACAAGTCGGGCCGCGCGCCACCTTCGAGCTCGAGGCGCGTGTGGGCGCGCGCGCCGCGCGGGGGTATGATTTTTCGAGCAACCGCGCCGCCTTTTTACCTTGCGCGGAGGTCGCGGGCGGGGTGGCGTGGCAACTCGGAGGGTGGCTCATAGGGCCGGTGGCGGCGGTTACACCGTTTCGGCAGACCGCGGTGACCGAGGCCGGGGCCGAGACGACCCTGCCGTGGGTGCGCCTGGGTGTGGGCGTGTGGTTGCCGCTCTCGGCCGGAGTGCTTTGAAGCAAGCGAGCACTAATGGGCAATAACGATGAGATGAGGCAGGAGGCGGCAAAGCGCTCGGCGCCTCTCGGCCTCGATGTCGGCGCGGTCTATCGTGACCACGCCGCCTTCGTCGGCCGTTGTATCGAGCGCCTGGTTGGTAGCGGTGCGCATGTGGACGACTTGTTGCAAGAGACCTTCATCGTCGCTTTTCGCAGCCGCGGTCGCTTCGATCCGGCCCGCGCCAGCGTCACCACGTGGCTCTATGGTATCGCCGCCAACCTTTGCCGTCGTCATCATCGCGGGTTGTTTCGCCGCGACCGCCTGCAAAAGCGCGTCGCGGCCGAGCCCATCAGCCATCATGTCCCTTTGCCGGACGAGGAGGTCAGCCGCCGGCAGGCGTTGTCCGTGGTCTACGAGAGCATGCAGGAGCTCCCCTACAAACAACGCGAGGTCTTCGCGCTCTATGAGCTTGAGGGTCTCGACGGCAACGCGATCGCGGCCATGATCGGCGTACCCTTGGGGACCGTGTGGACGCGGCTGCATCACGCCCGCCAGGGCTTCGCCAAGCAGGCGCGGCGGCGACTCTCCGGAGAGCGAGCATGAGGCCCGTAGAGCAGCCGCCAAGGCTCATCGAGAGCGCGGAGTTCGGGCCGCTCTTGCGCCGCGCGGCGCGAGGAGAGGTGAGCCCGGAGCGCTTGATGAAGGTGCAGCGCGCGCTCGAGGCGTCGCTCGCGGCCGAGGTTGGCGCGGGGGCAGGTGAGCTCGCGACGCACACGGGCCTCGGCGGTAAGCTCGCTCTCTTGCTCGGGCTCGGGATCATCGCCTCGGTGGGTGTCTGGCGCGAGACGGGGTTCGAGGAGCATCCCGCGCGCGTGGCCATAGAAGCCCCCGCCGCACCGCCCGAGGCTCCAGCGCCGCCGCGCGCGGCGGCACATAAGCCGCTCGGCAAGGCGAGGCCGCCGCGGGTCGCGCCGAGCAAGCCCGAGGTGCCGCCTGCCCCCGTAAGCGCGCTCAAAGCCGAGCTCGAGCTCTTCCACGAGGCGGAGCGCTTGGCGCGAGCCGGGCGGTTCAACGACGCGCTCTTGGTGCTCGCAAAGCTCGAGGCGCTTTATCCGCGCGGCGCGCTTACAGCCGAGGTCGTGGTGAGCCGCGCCGAGTATCTGCTGCGGGCCGGCCGCGAGCGCGAGGCGGCGGCGTTCATCGAGGCGCGGCTCTTGGACGCGAGCCTGAGCTCCCGCCGGGCCGAGCTCTCGCTCATCTTGGGAGACGTTCGCTTGCGCCTTGGCGACTGCCCCGCGGCTGTGGCCGCCTACCAGCGCGCGCTCGGCCTCGGCTTGCGCGAAGAGGACGCCGAGACGGCGAGGCGCGGCCTCCGAAGGTGCGGGCCATGAGCGGCCGCGGGCTCTTGGCGCTCTCGGCGTGGCTCTTATGCGCCCAGGGCTGCGGTGAGCTTTTGGTGGGGGTCGAGTGCGAGGGCGGCGACCTCTGCGGGCCGCTCGAGCTTTCGTCCATACGCTCCGAGGTCTTGGAGATCTATCCCGGGCAGATCGACATCAAGGTAGTCGCGACCGTGCGCAACAGGAGCGCGAGCGCGGTCGGCGGCATCTCGCTCGGGCTCACCTTCAAAGACGCGACCTTGGCCTCACGAGACGCGGAGCTCGTCGCACGCCAGGCCAAGGCGTGGTCGCGCGCGCTCGGCCCCGGGGAGACGGCGGCGGTGGAGTTTTCGATCGAGGTCGCTCCCTTCGCGGTCGCCCAAGGCGAGGTGTGGGTGGACGGCGAGCTCACCTACGAAGCCGATCGCACGCGCTTCGTCGCGCACGCGAGGTCGAAGCTCGTCTGGCGCTTTGCGCCGATGAACGAGGAGCTCGTCGTCGACACCCCCCTCGACCTCGCGCCCGGCGAAGACGACGCTTTGTTGTCGCTGCGCCGCGCGCTCGCGCTCGCGAACGAGCGACCTGGCATCGACCGCATCGTCTTCGCCCAGCACGTCTTCGGCGCCGGCGAAGATCAGGTCATCACCTTGCGCTCCGACTTGCCCGATCTGCCTGCCCTCGAAGCCGAGGTCGATCCCTTGCTGCTCGTGGCCGACGGCGTCCGCGTCGCGATCACGCTCGACGCGGGCTTCGACGGCTCGCGCCGCGTGCCCTTCAGGATCCATGGCAGCGGCGTGATCTACGGCCTCTACTTGCGCGAGATGTCGCGGCTCGTCGAGGCCTCGAGCGACTGCATCGAAGGACCCGAGCCGGGCATGGGGGCGGCGGTGGTGGTCTTCTCCGGCGAGCAGGCGGTGGTGCGCGCCAACCACTTCATGGACGCGGGACTCGCGGAGCGTCCTTGCACCTCGACTTTGGTCGCGGTCCAAGGCGGCGGCGGGCACCTCATCGCCGACAACGTCTTCGAGGACTCTCCCGCCGACGCGATCTCGGTCATGACCGCGCCCGTGCGTGTCCGCGAAAACCGCGTCGTCCGCGGCCGCGATGACGGCATCGTCGTCAAGGCGACGGGCGGGACGGTGCACGTCGAGGGCAACCTCGTCGCCGGCGCCTCCTTGGCGGGGCTCATGATCTACGAGGGCAGCGACGTCGAGGCCATACACAACACCTTCGTGCGCACGAGCTGTCACGGCATACAGGCCCTCGCCCCGTCCCGGTTGTGGCTACGTAACAACGCCTACCTCGGCATCGCCGGCTCGGCGATCGCCGCCTCGGACAAAGGCGCCAACATCGACGCCGCGTTCGAGGCCACCGATAGCTCGGTCTATTGCTACGATTGCACGGCGACGACGATCGACGCGGCCTCGATGATCATCGGCGTGGCCCTCGCGGTCGCAAACCCCGAGGGGGCAAGCTTCGAGGACATGACGCCTTCGGCCTCGTCTTTGCTGCTCGACGCCGGGCTCGAGGTGAGCGATCGTAACGGCTCGGCGCCTGGTCGTCACAACGGCGCGCGTCCCGAGCGCGGAGCCGTGGAGCTCCCGTAGGGGTCCGTCGCCGGACCCTTAGCTTGATATCTGCGCGTTACGGTCTTACCATTATTAGTAATACCACCAACTCGGGAGCAGAGAATGCGGATCACGTCGAAAGGGCAGGTAACGATCCCTCAACAGATCCGCGAGAAGCTGGGTCTGCTACCTGCTACCGAAGTCGAGTTTGTCATTGAGGGAACTGCGGTGCGGATCAGACGCGCCAGCCGAGCTCTGCAAACTCGCGGTACCGAGGTAGTTGGGCGGCTCCGGGGACGTGCCTCCACCACGATGTCCACCGACGAGATCATGAAACTGACCCGACACTCATGAAACCCATCCTCGTTGATGCAAATGTATTGCTGGATATCGCGACTAATGATCCGCAGTGGTTCACCTGGTCTGCGAAGATGCTTCATACCTGCGCTGACTCGGCCATCTTGGTTATCAATCCAATCGTCTATGCCGAGGTTTCTATCGGCTTTGACTCCATCGAAGAGCTCGAGGACGTAA
>CAYXQW010000151.1:0-6990 GCA_964466695.1 uncultured Bdellovibrionales bacterium | reverse complement strand
TAGACCGCGCCCGGGCCGGATCTGCCGGGGAAGTTGCGGTTGATGGCGGCCACCGTGACCTCGGAGGGGTCTTCGCTTATGCCCGGGCCGGCGCCGATGCACGCGCCGCACGCGGGGTCGAGCAGCGTGGCGCCGACCATAGAGAACAGCTCGCAGTAGCCGCGCTCCTCGGCGTAGCGTCGGACGCGCCGCGAGCCGAACTGGATATAGAGCCGCACGCCCGGCGCGATCTTCTGCCCGCGCCGCGCGGCCGGGCCGAGCACCCGCGCGTATTGATCCATGTCGCAGCGCTTGCCGCCGGTGCAGGAGCCGCCGTAGGCGATGTCGATCGGCACCTCGCCGAGCTTGGTGAGAGGGCGAGCGTTGCGTGGGTCGCCGGGGGTGGAGACCATCACGGGCACGCTCCCAAGATCGATCGTGACGCGCGCCGCGTAGGTGGCGTCGGGATCGGCGCGCGGCGCGGCGCGGGCGAGCTCGTCGAGGTCGAGGCCTTGGCGCTCGGCTTCGAGGTAGCGCCACGTCACCTCGTCGGCCGCGAAGATGGCGGTGGTGGCGCCGGCCTCGACCGCCATGTTGGCGATGGTCGCGCGCTCGTCGATGCTGATGGTCGCGAGCCCGTCGCCCGCAAGCTCGAGCACGCGCCCGAGCGTCTGCTCGGGCCGCAGATCTTCGTGGGCCATGAGATAGAGGGCGAGGTCCTTGGCGGTGCGATCGGGGCCGAGGCACCCTCTAAGATCGATGAGGACGCTTTGCGGCACCTCGAGGCGAACCTCGCCCGTCACCCAGGCGTTCGCCATGTCGGTCGCGCCGACGCCGAAGGCGAGGCAGCCGAGCGCGCCCGCGGTCGAGGTGTGCGAGTCGGTGCCGATGACGAGCTGGCCGGGCAGCGCGATCTCCTCGAGCATGGCGTTGTGGCAGATGGCCTCGGCGCCGCCCTTCGCGTCGCCGTCATAGAGCCTTATGCCTTCTTGTGCGCAGAAGTCGCGCTGGAGGCGCGCGAGCTCTTCGGCCTTGGCGACCTTCGCGCGCGGGTTTCGCAGCAGGGACAACGCAGAGAGGTGGTCGCGAAAGGCGTAGACGCTCTCTCGCCGCGTGAGCTCGGCGTCAGGGCCGAAATCGCGGCGGAGCAAAGAGAGCGTCATGGCGGTGGTGTAGTCGTGCGAGAAGCGCACGTCGGCGCGGCAGAAGAGGGCTTCTCCGGGCTCGGGGCAGGCGCCGGGCGAGGGCGATGCGTGGCGCGCGATGATGTGCTCCGCGAGCGTCATGGGTCTGGTCTTCGCGGTGATCGCCGGTAGAAGGGCGCGCCCTTCGAGCCGCGCGCGGCTTACGGCCGAGAGGCCGCCGCTCGTGATCACGGCCGCGGTGATGGGGTCGAGCCCGCGCGCAAGCTCTGCGAGAGGGATGGCCTCGCCGCGCGTGAGCCTCGGTAAGAGCCCGAGGTCGGTGGAGGTGAGAAGGCCGATGTTGTGGCAGTTCTGCCGGTAGATCTTCTCGAAGCTCTCGGCGATGACGAGCTTTATGCCCGCGGCCTGCTCGGCGAAGGGGGCGGTCTCGCGGCTCGAGCCGCAGCCCTTCGAGCGGCCGGCGACTTGCACCTCGAATCCGCCCTCGGCGACCGCCCCCTCGACGACGACCCCGCCGCGTAAGCCTACCAAGGCGTACCGGCCGAGGCGCTCGTCGTGGTGCAGGCACGCCCAGGCCGGGGTGATCTCGTCGGTCGAGATGTTGTCGAGCAGAGCGCCCGGGGGCGGCCGCAAGTCTTCGCCCGTAAGCTGCCTTCGGATAAGCTCGAGGTCGGCGGTGAGGTACAGGATGCGGCCCTCAGGCGAGAGGGCGAACGAGCGATCATGCCGGGTCTTGATCCACGCGATGTGCACCGTGACACCTATGCCCACGGCGAGTAGACCAAGACGAACAAAGCTCATCTCCGGCGGGATGGCCCAAAACGCCGACAGCGCGAGCCCCGCCCAGAGCAGGGCCAAGGTGGCGACCTTGACGGCGATCGGCAGCCCTTCGCCGTCGCGGTAGCGGCGGAGGTAGTCGCCGAAGAGCCGGTTTTCGAGGAGGAAGCGGTGCAGGCGCTCCGAGCTCTTGGCGAAGCACGCGGCGGCGAGCAGCAGAAAAGGCGTGGTGGGCAACACCGGCACGAAGGCCCCGAGGACGCCGAGGCTCATGCTCAAAAATCCCGCCGCGATGAGCGCGTAGCGGCGCGTGGCGAAGGTCTTCTGCGAGCTCTGACCACGCTCTACCATGACTCGTCCTTGTATAGCCCCCGCGCCCTATTGACACCACGGGGCAAGGCTGCCTAGTAGACGCGCTCTTCGCCATGAAACCTGCACACCAAAACCCGGCGTTCGGCGCGGCCTGCGTAGATCTCGAGCTACGCGTCGATCGCATCGGCGACGACGGGCTCGAGCTCGACGAGGTGCTCTCTCTCGCCTGGCTCGACGAGACGCTCGGCAAGGACTCGCCGTTTCGTGCCGTCGGGGACGGCAGGCTCCGCCTCTTCGTGCAGTGCGTAGATCGCGTGGTGCACGCGCGCGGCCGCCTCACCGCGAGCTTCGAGGGCGCCTGCGTCAGGTGCTTGGAGCGCGCCGAGGTGGCGATCGACGCTCCCTTGGCGCTCGCGATCTTCCCCGTGGGTGAGGAGCCCGACGCGACGGAAGACGGCGAGATCCCTCAAGAAGACGTCGGCGTCGCGGTCTATCACGACGAGATCATAAAGCTCGCCGATATCGTCCGCGACGAGGTCTTCCTCGAGCTGCCGATGAACCCGCTGTGCGACGAGGCCTGCGCCGGCCTGTGTCCTGCTTGCGGCGTCAATCGCAATACCACCCGTTGCCAGTGTAGCCCCGAAGTCGATATTCGCTGGTTGGGGCTTCGTTCGATAAAGGTCAACTAAGGAGCATAACCATGGCAGTACCCAGGAAACGTCACACGCACTCGCGCACGCGCAAGCGCCGCTCTCACGACGCGCTCAGCGCGCCGAGCTTCATAACTTGCCCGCAGTGCCGCGAGCCCATGACTCTGCATCATGTCTGCCCGAGCTGCGGCTACTATCGCAGCCGCCAGGTCATCGAGAAGATCTAGGCGCGCGCGCAGCACGAGGTGAAACGTCGCTTGCGATCCATCTCGCGGCATGTCTTTTGGCTCGCGCGTCTCGTTGCCCCCGGGGTGGCGCTGTTCTTGGCGCTGCTCTCGTTGCGTCTCCAGCTCGTTTTGGCCATGCGCCTCGAGCTCGACGCGGCCAGGCAGGCGGGGCTGCTCGCCGGGGTGTTCAGCGACGCCTTCGTGGTCCTCGCCGTCGCGGTCGCGGCCTCATTGGTGTGGGCTATCGCGGGCGTTCGGCTCTGGCTCGCCTGGTGCTCTGTCGCGGCGCTCGTCTGGCTCGCGAGCCTCGCCAACCTCTTGTACTTCAGCTTCTTCGGGATGCCGCTCGATTGGTGGATCGTCAAGCTCCACCTGCGCGACGTCGCCATGGTCGAGGGTTCGGCCACGCACCTCGGCCTCGCGTGGCCGATCCTCGCGAGCCTCGCCTTTTTGGTCGCGGCCATCTCGGCGCGGGTGGTTTGGCGCCGGCGGGCCGTGCTCATCCCCGCGCTCGAGGCTCCCCGGTCTTCTTTTGGCAAGGCGCGGCTCTTGGCGCTCTTGCGTACGGCCATGATCGCCCCGTTGCTCTTCACCTCGCGTTGCATCCCGGACTCCGCCGGCCACAAGGGCGTGACCTCCACGGTGCTGAGCGATCATGTCCTCCGCCAGTGGGTCGCGCAGAATGCCCATCCAAGTTTGTTCGTAAAACTGGGGCTTACTTGGGCCGATGAGCTCGATCCCTCCTTGTTGACCGCCGAGGAGCGACGTTCGCCGAGTCGCGCGCTCGCCGAGCTCTCAGAGCTCGGCCGCACCGAGCCGCGCGCCGCGCCCGCCGACGAGGACTTCCCGCTCGTGCGTGCGCTGGGTCGTGATGCTGGTCGGGCCAGCGAATATAGGCGCCGCCTGGGCTTGCCCGAGCAGGGGCCAATCAACGTGATCATGCTCTTCGGCGAGAGCATCAGGGCCCTCGAGCTCTTGCACGAAGAGCTCGCGCCGCACGCGATGCCGCGCACCCGCGCCCTCCTCGATCGCCACGCGGTGTTTTTCCCGCAGGGATACTCGTCGAGCTACTCCGCCGGACAGACCGTGCGCGGCCAGTTCAGCACGCAGTGCTCGGCGCTGCCCAACATGCGCGGCGCGGCGACCTATATCGCCCACAACACCCTCGAGGTCGTTTGCCTCGCGGGGCTGCTCAAGAGTCACGGCTATCGCACGACCTGGTTCAACGCCTACGACGCCATGTTCCACGGCAAGAAGCTCTTCGAGTCGCTGCACGGTACGCAAGAGTTCTACGACCGCGACTTCTTCGCGAGCCGCGGCATAAAACAGCGGGTCGGCAGCCTCGGGCTCGCCGACGGTCCGGTCTTGCGCGAGACACTAAAGAAGCTCGAGGAGCTCGCCGCGCTCGGTCAGCCCTTGTACGCGAACGTGCTCACCATCAGCACGCATCATCCGCCCACCGTCGTCCCCGAGGGGCCGCTCCCCGACATCCTCTGGCGCACCATCCGCAACCGTGACTACGCGGGCCATATCTCGCAGGTGATCTACGCCGACGGCGCCATCGCGGACTTCGTGACCGCCCTCTTTGCGGGCCCCCTCGGCGACAACACCCTCGTGGTCTTCCTCGGCGATCACAGCGTCCCCACCGAGCCCGAGCACCTCGCGCTCTCGCCCGCCCAGCTCGTGGAGCTGCGCTTTCGCATCCCCATCGCCTTTCTGACCAAGAACATGCCCGCCCCGGAGCGTCGTGACTACCCGGTGCATCAGGTGGACGTGACCCCGACCATCGCCGCCATCCTCGGGCTCGAAGGAAAGGTGGCGTGGCTTGGCCGCGACCTCTTGCGGGGCTCGGGTACGCCCTTCGTCTACGCGACCAAGAGCACGCTCCATTATCGTGTAGGCGATCGCGCCTGTTACACCGACGAGGGCGCGGGGGGGATCTCGTGCTGGGACGTCTCGGGGATAGATCCGTTGCTCGTGGCGCCTTCCGTCGCGCTCGCAGAAGACTTGGAGGAGACGCGCTTTTTTACGCGCGTGGCCCACGCCAACTCTCTCGCCATCGTGTTCAACGCCTTCATGCCGAAGGCGAAGCTCACCAAGCGGCCAGGATCTCTTTCGCAAGCGCGGTGATCTTCGCCGCGTCCATGGTCATCTCCGCGGTCTTGATGCGCGCCTTCAACGAAGCGCTGCGTTTTAAGCTCCCCGCGCTTTGCAGCTTTGCCGCCGCGGTCAAGGCCGTAAGCACCATGGCCTCGTCGTCGGTTTCGAGCAGCTTCGCGAGGACGTCTTCGCGATCGGGTTCCCCGTAGGCCTCGCGATACTGCGCGAGGCAGGCGCGCACCGCGGCGCTCCCGTGCGCGTCGAGCAGGGCCTTCGTCAGCTCTTTTTTGCGCTTGGCGTTGTCAACAAGGCCCACGCCCGCCGATTCGAGCTTGCTCTTCAGAGCTTCGGGCAGGCCGCCGCCGTCGAAGAGCTTACCGAGCTCGGTCTTGTAGGCGCGATAGGCCTGCGTACGCTCGATGGGGCGTGTGCCGCGACTTGGGCCGGCGCCCGCGCGCTGGTGGCTCTTGTCGCGCATGGCGTCGATCTCGCGCCACGAGCGCTTCTCGCGATCGTCGTTATCCGCAGGCGTCATGAGCGGCTCCGTCCTTTGGGCCTACGTCTTTGTGGATACGACGTCTTTGGCGCAGCGCCAAGAGCCAACGGACGGCAGAGACGATCGCACCGAGATAGAGGGGGCCGCCGATCCGCACGAGCGTGCTCGTGAGCCACTGCCAGTCCAGCCAGTTGTCGAAGGTGGCGAAATGACCGTTGATGATCGCCGGGTCCGAGGTTTCGGCCTTGCCGCCGAGCATCCAGGCGCCGAAGAGGTACTGCGCGAAGAAGATGAACGGCATGGTGACGGGGTTAGTGATCCAGACGAGGCCGAGCGACAACGGGAGGTTGGCGCGGAGCTTTACCGCGCATATGGCCGAAGGGACCATCTGGAAGGGCATGGGGATCAGCATCCAGAAGATGCCGATGGGCACCGCGCGCGAGGCGCTCTTACGGTTTAAGTGCCAGAGGTCCTGGTCGTGGATGGCCTTGCCCAAGAAGCGCAGCCACCTGTTACCGAGGATGCGCTCCTTGGGGATCATGAGCTTTTTCGAGAGGGCGTCAAGCATGCTCGCGGGGTTCTTCCGTAAGCCGCGATGTAATCTACCCCGGGCGAAAAAACCAGGAGAAACGGCTGTGCGGAGGCGTGTCGAAGGTTCAGGTTGTACTACCGACCGCCTGTTGTTAAAAATTTCCGTGGGTTAGGAGGCCGGCCATTGATAGATCCGCATGAGATCGAGCTCGCCGAGGCTGCCAAGACCTTCGGCTTCGTCAACCGTTTCGGCCGCGGCGTCGCCATGGCCCAAAAAGAGTTGGCTCGCAACGGCAGCCCTGCATTGGAATACGAGGTCGGCGATAACCACATGCTCATGCTCGTGCGGAAGCACCCATGAAGACAATTGCCTTTTTCAACAACAAAGGTGGTGTAGGTAAGACGTCGCTGGTCTATCACCTCGCCTGGATGTTCCGGGAGCTTGGCCGCACTGTTCTCGCCATCGACCTCGATCCGCAGTCGAATCTCACGAGCGCGTTCCTTGACGACTCCGAGCTTTTGCGCCTTTGGCCCGAAGGCGAGCATCAAGAGACCATCCTCGGCGCGATCGATCCACTCATACAAAGGCTCGGTGACATCAGGCAGCCGACCGTGAAACGCATCGAGGAGAGACTTTACCTCATCGCCGGCGATCTCGGGCTCAGTCTCTTCGAAGATCGTCTGTCGGAGGCATGGAGCACTTGTCTCGATGACAATCTAGCCAATGCTGGCGACGGTTTTCGCGTGATGACCGCGTTCTATCGCGTTATGAG
>CAYXQW010000150.1:0-7064 GCA_964466695.1 uncultured Bdellovibrionales bacterium | reverse complement strand
GGCCCAGCACCCCGAGACCGCCGCTACCGTTGCTTCCTTCCGGACCTGGCGGGGTTTGCGAGGCCTCGGCCGCTGGCGCCGAGCTATCCCAACTCGAACGGGCATACGCTAGAGGTCGCGCAAGCCCGAAATCTCGCTGTCAAACATCGGAATCAATGGCGGAGCGAGAGGGATTCGAACCCCCGGTACCTTGCGGCACACGTGATTTCGAGTCACGCGCCTTCGACCAGCTCGGCCATCGCTCCGCGCACGAGGAGCGTGTCCTACTCCAAACGAGCGGCCGCTGACAAGGGCTCTCGACAGTATGCGCGCACCCGCTGTCAGATCACCCTGTTCTTGCGCAGAAGGCGGCCGGGGTCCTATGACGCACGGGCCATGTTGATAGCGAGCATCGAAGCCCTCTACGCGCGCGGCGGTCTCACCTTGATCGCCATCATCTTCATGTCGATCCTGGCGCTCGGCGTCGGGGTCGAGCGCTGGTACTCGACCTTCAGCTATCAGCGCAAGCTCGCGACCGCGCGCGTGAGGATCCTCGCGCACCTGCTCGAGGGAAACCGCACCATGGCGCAGGCCATCAACAGCACCTTGCCCTGGCACCCGGCGACCCCCTTGTTCGCGCTCTTGCTCGACGCGCGCGCGGGGATGTCCGGGGGCGAGCTCAAGCGGTTGCAGGGCCGCATCGTCCGCGCGATCCGCCGGAGGTTGTGGCTGCTCGCCTCGATCGGCGCCATCGCCCCTTTCGTCGGTCTCTTCGGCACGGTGGTCGGGGTCATGGAGGCCTTCGCGCAGATCGGCGCGCAGGGCACCGGTGGCTTCGCCGTCGTCTCGGCGGGGATCTCGAGCGCGCTCATCGCCACGGCGGGCGGCATCTTCGTCGGCATCGAGGCCGTGCTGCTCTTCAACTATCTCCAGGTCTACGTGGGCGAATACGTGGCGCTCATGAAAGAGGCCGCCGAGGAGATCGCGGAGGCCGCGCGCGAGTCAGAGGAGAAGGTCGGCGATGGCGATAAAGACCCCGCAAAGTAGCGAGCCCGAGGACCACGAGGACGACGGCGTGGGGTTGTTCGCCGAGATCAACATCACGCCCTTGACCGACGTCATCCTAGTCTTGCTCATCATCTTCATGGTGGCCTCGAGCGCCATGGTGGACGCGGCGCGTGACGGCATGATCGACGTCTCTTTGCCCTCGGCCTCGACCGCCACCGACACCCCCATCACAAAGGACGCGCTGATCGTGGGGGTCACCGCCGATGGCCGGATCTACCTGCACGGCGAGATCGTCGACGAGCCGCGGCTGCTCGAGCTTCTGGCGAAGGAGCACCGCGCTGCGCCCGGTCGCATGATCGTGGTGCAGGCCGACGGCGGGTTGCAATACCGGCGCGTCGTCGAGGTGATCGACAAGCTGCGCAAGGCCGGCTACACGAACGTGGGCATGGCCGCCGACCCCGAGTCACCCTGACCCGCGCCGTGTAAAACATGCCAGCTCGACTTGCGCCGCGCGCGTGACCTCGGCATCATTGAAGCTCAATGTGCTCGTGCGCGCATTCGTGACACGCGGAGGTAAGAAAACAACATGGCGAACATGGATACCGCAGGCGTCATCGGCCAGGGCTTGTTCATCAAGGGCGAGCTTCACGGCGAGGAGGACCTCATCATCGAGGGCCGCGTCGAGGGTGAGATCACGCTCAAGAAGCACCTGGTGATCGAATCGACAGGCATCATCCTCGCCGACATCCAGACCGAGAACATCACGATCAAGGGCGAGATGCGCGGCAACATGGTGGCCACCGACAAGGTCGAGATCCACGCCAACGCCCGCGTCATCGGCGACATCATCGCGCCGCGCGTGGTGATCGAGGACGGCGCGCAGTTCAAGGGGCACATCGAGATGCCCGCGAGCGTGCAGCACACCAACCGCCACGCGGAGTTGTCAGAGGCTCCGACACGGCGCGCCCGCTAGCGCTCTAGCTTCCGAATTATCTTACATGCTCCTCTCTCTAGCGCGCGAGCCTGTGCATTAGCTATCAGGCTCCGGCGTACAGAGATTGGAGCTCGATAAATGACCGACCATGCCGAGCCCGAGCCACACCTCGAGGCGCTCTTGCAGCAGCGCTTCGGCTTTGCGGCGTTTCGTCCGCACCAAGAAGAGATCTGCCGCGCGGTCACCGCAGGCGAAGACGCCCTCGTGGTCATGCCTACGGGCAGCGGCAAGTCGCTGTGCTATCAGCTCCCGGGGCTCGCGCGGGGCGGCACCACGCTCGTCATAAGCCCGCTCATCGCGCTCATGGAAGATCAGGTGCAAAAGCTCGTGACGCGCGGGCTTCGCGCCGAGCGTATCCACTCCGGCCGCCCGCGCGAGCACTCGCGCGCGGTCTGCTACCAGTACCTCGGAGGCGAGCTCGATTTTCTCTTCGTCGCCCCCGAGCGGCTCGGCGTGCCCGGCTTCGTCCCCATGCTGGCGCGGCGCCCCCTCGCGCTCATCGCTATCGACGAGGCGCACTGCATCTCGCAGTGGGGGCACGACTTTCGCCCCGACTACCGGCTGCTCGGCGAGCGCTTGCCCGAGCTCCGCTCGGCGCCGCTCATCGCCCTCACGGCCACGGCTACCCTGCGAGTGCAAGACGACATCCGCGCGCAGCTCGGCATGGCCTCGGCGCCGGGCTTCATCCGCGGCTTTCGCCGCGACAACCTGGCCATCGAGGTGATGGAGCGACCGCGCAAAGAGCGCATCGACGCCGCCGCCGCGGTGCTCGCGGACAAAGCACGCCGACCCGCCATCGTCTACGTGCCGTCGCGCAAGATGACCGAGGAGGTGACCTCCGTGCTCGGCCGGAGCTTCAAGACGGCCGCCTATCACGCGGGCCTCTCGGCCGAGGTGCGCCAGCGCACACAAGAGAGCTTCCTTGGCGGCGACACCGAGGTGATCGTGGCCACGATCGCCTTTGGCATGGGCGTCGATAAGGCCGACGTACGCACAGTGATACACCTCGCGATGCCGGCCACGCTCGAGGGGTATTATCAAGAGATCGGGCGCGCGGGTCGCGACGGCGGGCTCGCGCGCGCGCTGTTGCTCTGGTCTTTTGGGGATCGCAAGATCCACGAGAGCTTCCTCGCGCGCGATTACCCCGAGGCGGCGGTGCTCGCCGCGGTGCTCGGCAAGGTGCCCGAGGCTGGCATCGACCGCGAGGCGCTCCTCGCCGCGTGCGCCGCCCAAGGAGAGGTCGCGGCGGTGGCGCTGGGCAAGCTCTGGCTGCACGGCGGCGCCTCTGTCGATGATCAAGGCCTGGTGACGCGGGGGCACGAGCGCTGGCGACAGAGCTACGAGCACCTGCGCCAGCACCGCTACGCGCAGCTCGACGGCATGCTCGACTTCGCCCGCTCACCGTCCTGCCGCATGGTGCGGCTCATCCACCACTTCGGCGATGTGCATGACCGGCACGCGTGCGGGCTCTGCGACGTCTGCGAGCCGCTCGGCTGCGTCGGTCGGCGCTTCCGACCGCCATCCGTGAGCGAGCTCGAGCTCGCGAGGAGCCTGGTCGTGCTCGTGCGCGAAGACGACGGCGTGGCCAAGGGGACCTTGTTTCGGCGGGTACAGGGGCAGTGTCGCGACGACCGCCAGGAGTTCGAGCGCATCCTCGACGCCCTGGTCCGCGCCAGGTGGCTCGCCCTGCGCGACGACGAGTTCACAAAGGGTGGGGAGCTCATTCGCTTCCAGCGGGTGCACGTCGCGGCCTTCGTGCGCGGCGCCCCGAGCGCCGCGGACTTTTTGCTCGACAGCGCGGCGGCGCCTGCCGTGACGAGCCTCAAGAAGCCGCGCTCGCGACCAAAGAGGCGCGCCGCGAGCTCCGGCGTGCGCCGCGCGCCTTCGTTCTCTTAAGGGCCCTAAGCACCAAAGCTCAAGCCGACTCGCGCACCACGAGCTCGGGCGGAAGCACCACGCGCTTGGGTTGCGCGGCGAGACGCTCGCCGCCCGTGAGCGCGAGCTCGCACGCCGTCTGCGTAATCTTCTCGATGGGCTGCTTGATGGTGGTGAGCCTCGGGCTCGACATGCGCGCGATGAGCACGTCGTCGTAGCCTATGACAGCGATGTCATCCGGCACCTTGGCGCCGCGCTCGCGGGCCATGGCCAGAAGCCCCGAGGCGCACATGTCGCCGGCGGCGCAGAAGATGGCGTCGACCCCGAGCGCGAGCAAGGTCGGCATGACCTCGAGCCCGTCTTCGCGCGAGTAGTGGAGCACCTCTATGGCCGCGCCCGTGGGGATCGTTTGGCCCGCTTCGGCGAGCGCGTTGCGGAAACCCTGGAGGCGGTCACGGGCGTTGAAGCCGCCCTTCGCCTGCGTGCGGCCCGAGACGATCGCGATCTTCTGCCGGCCTTTCTCGGTGAGATACTTGCCGGCGATCCGCCCACCCTCGCGGTTATCGCTCGTGACGGTGGTCGTGCCGGTGGCCTGCTCGTCGATGAGGATGATAGGCACGTTCTTGGCGCGGAAGTTGACGACGACCTCGAAGCTCGGCTGGATCGAGATCGCGATCACGGCCAGAAGCTCGTTCTTTGTGAGCTCGGTCTCGAGCTGGCGCGTCTGCTCCTCGGGGTCGTCGGTCATCGAACGCAGCACGAGCTGCTCGGGCTTTATCCAACGCATGGCCTGCTGATGGATCTCTGCTTGAAAGGTCGAGTTAAAGGTAGGTGCCGCCAGGAGCACCTTATGCTTAGCTTGATTCACATGCCCGCCTTGCTCGCCGCTTTTGATCGTGGACGCGTCATCGTTACCGCACCTATTTATTCTCAGGTCGCCGGCATGCGCTGTCAACTTTCACGGTCGGGGTTGACGTTGGCGGCGAGAGCTGTTCAACGAGAAATATGTCACCCGTATCAGCGCTCCTCTCTCCCGTCTTTGTCCTTGGTGCGGCGAGCTCGCCGGAGCTCGTGAGCGAGTTTCTCTCGCCTTACTTGCCGGCGCTCTTCTTCGACCTCGGCGTCATGGGGCTCGCGCTCTGGCAGTGGCTCGGGCTCGCCGTGGCGAGCTGCCTCGCGGTGTTTTTGGCGATGATCCTCGCGACCCTCGGGCGCTGGCTCGCGCTTTTGGGGGCGAGACGAACCAGGTTCGCCTGGGACGAGCCGCTGGTGCACGCCGTCTTCGGCCCCGGGCGTCTACTCTTGGGCCTCTCTCTCTTCGCCATCTGCTTGCGCTGGCTCGCGCTGCCGCCGTCGTTCGGCGAGGAGTTAGACAAGTGGCTCCGGGTGTCGAGCGTCGCGACGCTCACGTGGGCGGTGCTGCGGCTGCTCGACTTTGCCGCTACGCAGCTCGCGGCGCGCTTTAAGCAGGACGCCACCGGCGCGCCGATCGAGGCGCGCGGCGCGATGACGCAGACCCTCGTGCTCAAGCGAGTCTTCGGCGTGGTCGCGGTCTTCCTCGGGGCCGCGTTCATGCTCGTGCAGTTCGAGGGCATGCGCACCCTCGGCACCTCCTTGCTCGCCTCGGCCGGCGTCGCCGGCTTGGTGCTCGGTCTCGCCGCGCAGCGCTCGATCGGGATGTTGCTCGCCGGGATCCAGATCTCCTTCACCCAACCTCTGCGCGTCGGCGACGTGGTGATCATCGAGAAGGAGTGGGGCACCATCGAGGAGATCACGCTCACCTACGTGGTGGTGAAGATCTGGGACTGGCGCCGCCTCATCGTCCCCATGACCTACATCCTCGAGTCCCCCTTCCAGAACTGGACCCGCTCGAGCACCAACATCATGGGCACGGTGTTCATCCACGCCGACTACCGCGTCCAGGTAGATGAGGTGCGCCGCGAGCTCTCCGAGTTCGTCAAGCAAAGGCCCGAGTGGGACGGCCAGGTGGTCGGGCTCGTGGTGACCGACGCCACCGACAAGACCGTGGAGCTGCGCGCGCTCGTCTCCTCGCCGACCGCGGGCCAAAGCTGGGACCTGCGCTGCGCCATCCGCGAGCACCTCGTCACCTACTTGCAGAAGCTCGACGACGGTAAGGCGCTCCCACGCGCGCGGGTCGAGCTCTCCCCTACGGGGGCGTGACCTTCTCCAAGAGCGCCCGCATGGCCGCGACGTCCGCGAGCGCGAAGCGCGCCGCGGTCGGCTGTGCACCGATACGGATAGACCAGGCGTCGGCGGGCAGCACGCGAAAGAGCCGCTCGTCGGTCTCGTCGTCGCCGGCGGCCACGACGAGCGCCCCCGGCGCGGCGGCGAGCAGCGCTGGGACCACGAGGCCCTTGTTGACGCCGCGAGGCGTAAGCTCGATCAGCTCATGTCCGGGCAAAAGCTCGACGGGCAAGCTCGAAAGGACAGGGGCGAGGCGCTCGGTAAGCTCACGCGCCCGCTGTCGTCCGAGCGTAGGCTCCGCCCTCCGATAGTGGAAGGCGAGCGACGAGAACTTCTCCTCGACGAGCGCCCCTTCGGTGCGCCGCACGAAGTCCTCCATGATCGGCCGCGCCAGATCTTTCCACGCGACGCTCACCTCGACGTTGCGCTTCCACGCCCCCCCCACCGGCCGCGACCAGAGCCCGTGCTCGGCGTGCAGCCCGATCGGGAGCTCTCCGAACCACCCCTCGAGCACCTCGTGCATGCGGCCGCTCACGATGTTCACCTGCATGCGAGGGTCACGCGAGAGCCGCGTAAGGAGCGAGAAGAGCTCTTGGTCGGGCACCGCGAGCTCGGGTCGCGCGGCGAAAGGAACGAGGGTGCCGTCGTAGTCGAAAAGCCACAACACGCGCGCTGAGCGCGCGAGCTTTGCCTCGAGCCCCGTGGGGGGAGGCCGCGCGCTCACGCGGGGCCCGTGAGCGCGTCCCAAAGCTCGTCGTAAGACGAGGTGCGGCGAAGCGCGGGGAACTCGGCCGCCACCTTGTCGGGGCAACGAAAGAGCACACCCCGGGCGGCGGCCTCGAGCATGGCGGTGTCGTTGTAGCTGTCGCCGGCCGCGTGCACGACAAAGCCCAACGCCGAGAGCGCTAAGACCGCCTGGCGCTTGCCGTCTTGCAGGCGGAGCGCGTACCCCGTGATGCGGCCCGTCGCGTCTACTAAAAGCTCGTGGCAGAAGAGGGTTGGG
>CAYXQW010000149.1:5348-7103 GCA_964466695.1 uncultured Bdellovibrionales bacterium | reverse complement strand
CCACGGGTGAGGGTTTCTTCTTCTCCTCGGAGCACCCTGAAAGAGAGATTGGAAGCAACAACAACGAGATCGCAATGATCCGCTTATACATCTGCTCTCCTTTGGAGTTTTCGCTCCCTCGTGAGCGCCGACAAGCACGACTGAACAATTCTTCCAGTTTTCGACGAAGTTGCAAATCTATCTGAAGCTCACGCCGCGAGCCGATGGCGATCAACCACGGGGCGCCTACCGATACGGGCTCGCCTGCGGCGGACGCTCGAGCAGCTCGTCAGGCACAGGCACCACCGGCGGACGCGGTCCTCCGGGCGACTCCGGCGATGGTTCCTGCTCACCGGTGCGCATGGCGTCTTCCAGCGCACGGATATCGAGCGCGTAGAGCCTAAGCCGGCCCTCGCCGTCGAGCGTGGCCACCTGCCCGTCGCGCAAAAGATACACCGCATCGCCTTCGGTGCCGCTGAAGGCGACCTCGCCCTCGAGCACCGCTACCTTCGTCGTGCCGTGGTTATGCTCGACGACGAAGGTGGTCCCGCGCACCCCGGCGACGGCGTTCGGCGTCTGCACCTCGAAGCCGTGCTCGCCGCGCCATAGCTTTTGCGCGACCTTCATCCATAAGCGTCCGGCCCAGAGCTTGATGGAGGCCGCGCGTTGAGCGGGGCGATAGGTGGTCAAGCTGATGACGCCGCCGCGCGCGAGCACGAGCATCGAGCCATCACCGAGCACGAGGCGCGTAGCACTAACGGCCTCGAGGCGATCACCCTCGAACAGCTCCGCGCCGGCCGCGACCTCGATCTTCGCCGCGCCGCGGGTCACCCGCGCGGGGTCACGCGCCGCAAGCACGCGCCCCGCCGGCGCCGCCTCGACCACGCGCGCGCCACCGAGCACGGCGGCAAGAAATACGAGTGTGGCAACGAGGCGGCGTGAGCTCATGTGTTGTCAATCTCCGAAGCTAGTGCCGATCGCGCGCGCCGCGCGGACTATCGAATGATCGAGGGGCACGGTGCGCACCTTGTTCGCCACCTGGCAGATCGGGATCGATCCGATCTCGCCTCGGCGCTTGACGACGAGCTCGCCATAACGACCCGCCGCGAGCAGCTCGAAGGCGTGATAGCCGAACTCGGTAGACAATATCCGATCGTGCGGCGTAGGCGTCCCGCCGCGCTGTACGTGCCCGAGGACGATGGCTCGCGCCTCGATGCCCGTCCGCTTCTCGATCTCGTTGGCGACGAGCTTGCCGATGCCTCCGAGGCGAATGGGATCGGGCGAGCTCTGATCCACGCGCTCGACCACCAGCTCCCCGCCCGCGGGCGCGGCGCCCTCGCCCACCGCCACGATGGTGAAGCGCTTGCCGACCCGGCTCCGCGCCAAGCACTTCTCGGCGACGGCGTCGAACGAAAAAGGGATCTCGGGGATGAGGATCACGTCGGCCCCCGACGCCATCCCGGCGTGCAGCGCGATCCACCCGGCGTAGCGGCCCATGAGCTCGACCACCATCACGCGGTGATGGCTCGAGGCCGTGGTGTGGACCTTGTCGAGCGCCCAGGTCGCGGTGTCCACGGCCGTGTCGTGGCCGAAGGTGATGTCGGTACCCCATAGATCGTTGTCGATGGTCTTCGGCACGCCGATGATGCGCTCGATGCCGTGCTCGATATGCTGTCCGGCCGCTATCCATCGCATGCGTTTGCGGATCTGACCCCGCGCATCACGTGGGACCGCGAGCACGACCGGTTGACGCCGCGTCGCGGCGCGCAGCTCCTC
>CAYXQW010000149.1:4168-5338 GCA_964466695.1 uncultured Bdellovibrionales bacterium | reverse complement strand
GTCGAGCGCGCTCTCGCGGCAGTGGCGAGCCACGTCGTCGCGCACGTCGCGGTAATGCCACCCGCCCTCGCCGTCGGGGACGGCGTAGGCCGAGGGGTTGGCCTTGTTGGAGGAGCCGAGGATGGTACCCCCGAGGGTGAGCAGGCCGCTCACGTCCTCGGCTTTGAGCACCCGCATGCGATTCTCGATGAGGCCGAGGTAGCCGTCCTCGATGCCCAAGACCTCCATACCGCCGTTCATCGCCGACTTGGCCACCGCGCGCACGACGGCGTTCAAACCCGGGCAGTCCCCGCCGCCCGTCAAGATCCCTATCCGCTTCAAGCTCGCTCCCATCAAACGCTCCCTGAAAATGTGTTCGTAAAAGCCCCTACGCGAAATCACGCGCGCGAGCTATAGCCTCTCATTTTACGATTGCAGGCCATGACGACACAAACCATAGTCCTCGCCAGCGCCGGCCTCCTCGCGGGCGCCATCAACGCCGTCGCGGGCGGTGGCTCACTCATAAGCTTCCCGGCGCTCTTACTCTACGGCATGCCGGGCATCACCGCCAACGCCACCAACACACTGGCCATCTGGCCGGGGAGCCTGGCGAGCGTCTGGGCCTACAGGGATCACCTCAGACAAGAGCGGCGGCGGGCCTGGCTCTTGAGCATCCCCTGCGTGCTCGGCGGTCTTGGCGGCTCGATCGTGCTGCTCGCCACCTCGGAGAAGATCTTTCGCGCCATCATCCCCGGCCTCATCGTCTTCGCGTGCATCTTGCTCGCCCTACAAGGTCCCCTGCGCCGCTGGCTCGCGCACGACGATCGCGCCCACGACACGCGCTCGATCCCCAAGTCGCTCTTTCTCGCCCAGCTCGCGATCTCTTTTTATGGCGGCTACTTCGGCGCCGGCATCGGCATCCTCATGCTCGCCATGATGAGCATGCTGCTGCCCATAAGCTTGCAACACGCCAACGCCCTCAAGGTGTTGTTCGCGACGCTCATCAACGGCGTCTCCGTCGTCTACTTCCTCGGCAAAGGCGCCGTGGCGCTCCCCGAGGCCGGCGTCATGGCCGCGGGGTGCCTCGCGGGCGGCTATCTCGGCGCCAAGGTCGCGCAGCGACTCCCCTCACACATCCTGCGCGCCGTGGTGATCGCCTACGGCCTGGTGATGGCCGTCTACCTCTGGTGA